>CAZZAH010000762.1:0-2005 GCA_964652115.1 uncultured bacterium
AACCACAAAACTCCGCCGAGCAAGCACGCGAAGAGAAAGAGCCCGACCTGGGTCGCGGTGATCGGTCCGAGCCACGGCTCCTCCGCGTTTCGCCACGCGCCGAGCGCCCACCAGAGGTTGTGGCCATTGACCGAGGTGAAGGGCATCGCGCCGACATCGCCGAGCAGTCGATGGAAGAGCTCCCCCCACGGATTCGTGATGAGGAACGGCAGCAGCAGAACGATCGTCGTCACGCCCGCGGCGATGATGCCTTGAAGCACGCCGCGCCATCCATTCCACGCGAGCGTGAGAACGAGCAGGATCGGGAAGTAGGGCGCACCGAGCGGCTTCATCAAGGTCGCGAGCGCCAAACAGGTCCACGCCACCACCGGTCCGCGCCAACGACCAAAGACCGGAGGCGAAGCACCCTCGCGTGCCACGGCGCCTAGCGCGAGGAAGGCGGCGAGCACGAAGCTCGAGTGAATGCAGTCGGGCTGTCCCCAGTAGGCCGTGTCCCAGAGCACCGCGGGATTCAAGAGGTAGAGCGCCGGCAGCACGACATCCCATCCGAATCGGCGGCCGCCGACCTCAAGCGCGCCGGCGCCACGTCGCGCGAGATCGCGGCCCAATCGCGCGAGCATCGCGCCCAACATCAGATCGAAGAGCAGAGGCGGCAGCTTGATCATCACCGTAAAGAGGGTCGAGTCGGATTGGCCCGAGAGAGCGTCGGGCGCGAGCAGCGTGTAGATCTTCCCGATCGGCCAGAGGAGGTAGGCGTAGAAGGGCGGGTAGTCGAAGTCGGAAGTGCGATAGACCTGGGTCAGCCCTTGGCTCGCGGCGTGGAGCGCCCAACGCTTGTAGGCCGAGACGTCGTAGGTGTAACCGGGGAGCGTGGCCAGGATCCAACGGAGGAAGAAGTAGCCGAGGACCCAGGGCCATCGGCTTCGCGGGCGCGGTTCCGCCTCGATTCGCTCCTCGTTCGGCTCGTTCATCGCGCGGCAACGTATCGTCCGAGGGCAGGAGGGTCAAGCGCGCGGGCCGGCGGGCTGGTCAGCACGGGATTTCAACGCTAGACTCCGAGCTTCGGACACGGCCGAACGCGTCGTGCGCGCGGCTCGGCTCGAGACTTCGAGGAGGCCTATGTTCGGATACGGGGTACGGGGGCTACTCGCCATGATTCTCCTCTTCATGATCGCGCCGCCGGCGAAGCCCCACGGGGACGACGAGCTGGTCGAGCGATTCAACGTCATGGTTCGACGCAACCTCGACAACGGTGCGGTGCTTCCAAGCGGCGTGATCGACTCGGTCATGAAGTCGCTCGATGGAAAGTCGATCGGCGAGAAGACCGCGTCCTGGGCGCGCTACTTCCGCGCCCGCGGCGACGTGCAGTACGTCTTCGGTCGCGCGCCCGGCGGATACGCCACCCAGGGGCTCCTCGCGCAGGACTTCGCCACCGACTGCGTCCTCTTCATGTACCGGACGACCGAGCTCGCGCGCTCGACCTCGGCGGAAGAAGCGATCCAGTTCGCCTTCGGCACGCGCTTCTACGGCGCATCGGTCGAGAACTCGGTCAAAGACGACGGCCGCGTCGAGTACGACGATCCGTCCGTTCTGCAATTCGCGGAGGACATGCTGAAGAGCGGGGTGTGGGGCAAGGACGTCACGGTCGAGTGCGGCAACGCTCTGACCGACGCGGTGGGATCATCACGCGTTCCGGCCGACACGCTGCAGTACCTGCCGGCGAACAACATCGACTACGACAAGCTGCAGGACGGCGACATCCTCTGGTTCATCGGCGATGAAGGCCGCGCGGGCGCGGTCGAGGAGCGGATGAAGGGGACGTTGATCCATCACCTCGGCATCTGCTCGCGCGAAGGAGCGGAGGCTTACCTCATCCATCCCGCGTCGGTGCCGATGCAGGGCGAGTACGAAACGACCGGCGTGGCGCGCGTCGCGCTTCGCACCTACCTCTCGCGCGTCGGGCGATTCAAGGGGATCCTGGTCACGCGGCTGGTGGAGTTCTAAG
>CAZZAH010000763.1:0-2002 GCA_964652115.1 uncultured bacterium
GCGAAGCGCCGCTCTCGCGCATGTTCGGCTTCACCACCGACCTCAGGAGCGTTTCGCAGGGGCGCGCCAGCTCGAGCATGACCTTCTCGCACTTCGACGTCGTGTCGGGTGGAGGCGCGACCTAGCCCGCGACCTCCCTCCTGCGCGAGCTAAGTCGCTCTCCACGACGAGGAAGGGAAACCCGGCGTGGAGCAAGGCCCCGGCTGCTAGACTCAGTCGGAGTTTGCTCGCAGAGGAGGCCTTCCCATGCATCGCTGGCCGTCACCCCATTTGGCCCTTCGTCTCTCCGCGTTCGTGCCCGTCGCGGTTCTTCCGCTCGCCCTTCTCCTCACCGCTCCGGTTGTCGAGGCGCGAGAGCCGCGCTCCGCGCGCCTCGACTACCGCACGCGCGTCGATGACGTCGATCTGAATCGCGTGGTGGTGCGCTTCGCCGAGGATTCGCGCACGCGGGTGCGTGGCGGCGCCGTGGTCTCGCTTCGCGGGGGCGATCTCTCCGCTGTCGCCGCGATCGTGGCGTCGATCCCCGGCGCGCGATGGGAGCGCCGTTGGCCGCGGGCCGAAGCCGACCTCGACCTCGAGCGCGCGAAGGGCGAGGCCTCGACCCGCGCCTCGCTGCCCGACCTCAACAGCTTCGCGATGATCACGCTTCCCGACGCAAGCGGCGACGCGCGCGCGCGGCTGAGCGACCTTTTGAGCGAGCTGAACGATGCGCCCGGCGTGATCGAAGCCTTCGCCGTGCCCAAGCCGTCGCTCGCCGGCTTCCGCGAGGTGCGCCTCTCTCCGTCGCAGATGCCGCGGTTTATCATCGGCGGCGGCGCCGGGCTCGGCGGTGGATCGAGCGATCTTGCGCAGCCCGCAAGCTCGACCCCCGACTTCTCGCCGCTCCAGGGTTATCTCTACGACTCGCCGATCGGCATCAACGCCGACGATGTCTGGCCCGAGGCGGGGGGCATGGGCCAAGGCATCAAGATGATCGACATGGAATTCGGCTGGCTCTTCACGCACGAGGACCTGAAGCCCGCGTGGTACTACGGCGGCGCGCCCGCCATCGCCGATCACGGCACCGCGGTCCTGGGCGAGTTCGGCGGCCAGCATGATGGTTTCGGCATCAACGGCATCGCTCCCGAGATGTCGATCGGCGCGATCAACACCGACGACCTCGCGGCGCGCATCGCCGAGGCGAACGGCGTGCTCTCCGCCGGTGATCTCTATCTGATCGAGATCCAGATCAGCGGACCGGAGAACTGGATGCCGATGGAGTGGATCCCCGACACCTTCGCCGCGATTCAGACCTCGACCGCGCTCGGCATCTGCTGCATCGAAGCGGGCGCGAACGGCACGGTGAACCTGGACGATCCGCTCTACGGCGACACCTTCGACCGGCGCGTGCGCGACAGCGGCGCGATCCTGGTCGGCGCGGGAACGCCGAACGGGCTCGACGCGGAGTGGTTCTCGAACTACGGCAGCCGCGTCGACCTGCAAGGCTGGGGCTCGTCGATCGTCACCACCTGCTGCGGCGACCTGCAAGGCGGCGTGCCCGAGACCTACTACACGGCGGGCTTCAACGGCACCTCGGGCGCTTCGCCGATCGTGACCGGATCGGTCGGCTCGCTTCAGGGACAGAGCTTCGCGCTCTATGGACGGCCGCTCACGCCCGCCTTGGCGGAGGAGATTCTCTCGGCCACCGGCTCGCCGTGGAATGGCGCGAAGCAGATCGGTGAACGACCGAACCTCGCCGCCGCGCGCGAGCGGCTCCTCTTCGGAATCGGCGACCTGCACCTTTCCGTGCGTGACGCGGTGACGCTTGCGCCGATGCCGAACATCGTGGTCGAGGTGGTGGAGACGGGCCGGCTGGAGAAGAGCGGCCCGACCGGCGAGATCGTGATGCAGGCGAGCGCGGTACCTCACACGCTGCGCGTCGCGGGCAACTTCTTCTACGCCGACGAGGACTTCATCGTCAGCGTCGAAGCGAATCAGATGAACGAGGCGACGCTCGACCTCG
>CAZZAH010000764.1:0-2001 GCA_964652115.1 uncultured bacterium
AGCAAAACCTTTTGTTCGCCACCATCGGCCAAGGTCACGTGCTGCTCGTCAACTGGTTCATTTGCACGCTGAGCTCGCACGGAGTGCTCGCCGGGGTCGACCGGAATCGCAACGCCGATCATCGCCGGGTCCAGGCGGCTTTCGTCGAGCACGACGGATACGTCGCTCGCGGGTACGTCGAGCTCCACGGTAAGCTTCGCGATGCGCCCAGACACCACTTCCAGCTTGGCTTGCGCGTCCGCGCGGAGCGTTCCGTCCGTGCCGGGATCACGCTCGACTTGGCGCAGGAGCTCAGAGGCTTCCACCACGCGCCCGAGCTCCGCCAACGCGGCCGCCAGGTTGTAGCGAATGACCTGCGAATCACGCAGGGATAGAGCGCGCTGAAAGCGGTCCGCCGCCTCTGACCACTGGCCTGCATCGGCGCTCTTCACTCCCTCTTCGAAGAGGGAGCGTGCGGAAGCCGAACGAGCCGCGTCCGATTGCGCAAGGGTCGTCGAGGTCCCGTAGACGCAAATCCAGCACCCAACGAAGAGGCTCAGTATCCAGCGCATGATGTTCGGCGTCCTCATCCCCATCCAGGAATCTTACCATTCAAAAGTCGAGAGTCCGTATCACCTTTTTGGCCGCTTTCGGGCGACTGCTGGAGCGTGAAGGCTTGCGTTCGGCGACGCCTTCCGGCGGCTCGCGGGTGCGCCGGTCGCGGCGCTCCTGGCTTGCGGCCGTGGATGCAGGCCCGCCTTGCGGAGCGTCCAAGCTTACGGTCTTGCGATCCGGAGGCGGCTCGATGGCCGCGGGGGCCTGTGCCTGCTCCTGCCGTGTCGCGGACGGTGGGTGCGGAAGGAGCGGTTGGCGCGTCGCGACGTCAACAGGACTTGCGCTCCCAGACGAGGGAGCTGCGCCCGCGCGCGGCGGTTCCGGATGCAGCACGAACGGTAAGGAAAGGAGACCTGCAACGATGGCTGCCCCGCCGATCCAAAGCGAAGGTCGAATCCGGGAGTTGCCACGACCGAGCCCAGCAGGCAGCGGCTCTTCATCCGAGCCGAAGGGGTTGGCGGCGGACTTGAGCATCAACTCGGTCTTCACGCCGATCGGCGCCGCCTTCGCCGACTTCTGCACCACCGAGAAGCCGCTTGGAAGCGATGGTAAGACCTCTGTGAGCGCGTCGCGCATGGCGCTCGCGCTTAGGAAACGGCCTTCGGGCTCCGGCGATAGTGCGCGCGCCACCACACTAGACAGCGCATGACCCAGCTCGGGCCGAAACGACACGAGCGGTGTGGCCGAACCCGATGCGATCTGCAGCGCAAGCTCGGCGACGTTCTCCTGTTCGTAGGGTACGCGGCCGGTGAGCCACTCGTAGAGGATCACGCCAATGCTGTAGAGGTCGGCTCGGCCATCCAAGTCCCGGCGGCCGCGCAACTGCTCCGGAGACATGTACCAGGGCGTGCCAAGCGTGGTGCCTTTGGTGGTGAGCTGTTTCGCGCGCCCCGCAGCGCGTGCCGGACGAACGGAGGGTTTGGCCGGACCTGACTCAGAGAGCTTCGAGATGCCGAAGTCGAGCAGCTTGGGATAGCGGCCGTCCGAGTCTCGCATCACGAAGATGTTCTCGGGCTTGAGATCGCGATGAACGATGCCCGCCTGATGAACGGCCTCGAGACCACTCAGACACTGGCAGACGAAGGACACCACATCGCGCACCTCCCAAGCCGGACCTTGTACGATGCAGTCAGCGAGTTCCTCGCCCTCGAGGAGCTCCTGCACCATGTAGTAGACGCCGTCCTCGGTGATGCCGAAGTCGAACACGTCGACCACAAAGCGATGCTTGACGCGCGCTGCGCTCTTGGCTTCCGTCACAAAGCGCGCCGAAGCGGTTTCGGCATCGGCGCCCGTGGGGCGCAGGAATTTGATTGCGACCGTCCGATCGAGTGCCTCGTGCACCGCGGACCAAACCGCCCCCATGCCCCCTTCGCCAATCAAGCGCCTGATGCGGTACTTGCCACCAAT
>CAZZAH010000765.1:0-1998 GCA_964652115.1 uncultured bacterium
ATCTGCGGAATCTCGTTCTGGCTGGGCGACACGATCAGCGCCATGTCGGTCGTCATCAGCACGTCGAGGCGCCGCGCTAGCTCGGCTCTCCGCGCTTCATCCGCCGCAGCGCCTGGAGTGCCCTTCGCCGTGAGGTTCAGGCCGAGCATCTCCTGCAGCACCCGTTCCTGCTCCACCGCCCAATGTTTCCGCACCTTGTCGTGCATCTTGAGCGCCGTCGCCTTGTCGATCGATACCACCATCGCCTTGCCGATGAAGCCGCGCCCCAGGAAGTGCTGCACGATGTCCTGCGCCACCGTTTCCAGCCGATCGTCGCGCGTGAGGATGTGGTATTGGCGGCTCAGCTCGCGTTCGAGCTTCGCCTCCTGCTCCGGATCCAGCTCCGCCGCTTCGATCACCTCGTAGATCTCGTCGTTCAGCTCCGGGTTGATCAGCTCGAGCTCCGGCGTGCGGTTCTCGTAGAAGAGCGGCACCGTCGCCCCATCCTCGACGGACTGTTGGAAGTCGTAGATCGAAACGTAATCGCCGAAGACCTCCTTGGTGCGCTCCTCGCCCGCGATCAACGGGGTGCCCGTGAACGCGAGGAAGAGCGCCCTCGGCAGAGCCGCCCGCATGTTCAGCGCCAGCGTGTCGTACTGGCTCCGGTGCGCCTCGTCGTTCAGCACGATCACATCCGGCCGATCGCAGAGCATGTCCGGCGTCTGGACTTTCTGGATCAGGGTGAAGACGTAGCGATGATTTCCGCGCAGCAGCTCGCGCAGGTGCGCGCCGCTGGCGGCATGGCACGCGTCCCCCTCGGCTTCGGTGACTGCCCCGGTCGCCTTGAAGGTCGTGGCGATCTGGTCGTCGAGCTCCTTCCGATCGGTCACGACCACGAAGGTCCAGTTGCCCGCCACTCGCCGCAGCACCTTCTGCGCGAAGAAGACCATCGAGAAGCTCTTGCCGCTCCCCTGCGTCTGCCAGAAGACCCCGGCGCGACCGTGGCCGCGGGTGCGTGCTTCCAGCATCGAGGCGATCGCGTTGTTCACGCCCAGCACCTGGTGGTTCTGCGCGAGGATCTTGACCAGCCCGGCCTTGTGCTCGGAGAAGAGGGTGAAGTTCTCGACCAGGTCCAGCAGTCGTGTGCGGTCGCACGTCCCGCGCAGCATCACCTCAAGGGACACGCGCCGCGGTTCGTCCTCGCGCTCGATCCGCTTCCACTCGAAGAACCGCTCCCAGTCCGCGGTCAGGGAGCCGACGCGGCTATCGGTGCCGTTCGAAGCGATGAGGAGCGCGTTGAACCAGAAGAGCGCGGGGATCTCGCGCTTGTAGTGCGTAAGGTTGTCGTCGAACGCGGCACGGGCCGGTATTGCCGGCTTCTTCAGCTCGATCACCACGAGCGGCAAGCCGTTGACGAATCCGACGACGTCCGGTCGGCAGGGGTAGAGCGGGCCGATCACGGTGAACTGGCTGACGAGCAGGAAGTCGTTGTTCTCCGGCTCCTCCCAGTCGATCACGCGAAGTCGCTCGGTCTTTTGTCCGCCGTGCTCGCGGTCGGGCACCGACACGCGGATGCCTTCCTTCAGCAGGAGGTAGACCTCTCGGTTCGCCGCTTCCAGGATCATGGCGGATCGATCGCGGGTGAGCTCATCGACGGCGGCGGTGATCGCCTCGGGCGGCAGCGTGGGATTCAAGCGCTCCAGCGCGGCGCGCAGGCGAGGCACGAGCACGACTTCGCCCTTCGTTTCGCGCCCGAGGGTGCCGGTCGGGCCGAAGGTCTCGTCCATCGCCGAGACCGTGGTCCAGCCGAGCTGAGCGAACAGGGCGATCGCGGGCTGCTCGACGAGCTGGTCCTCGGTGTAGGCGTGCGGGGTCATGATTCGGTCACGCCGCCGCCATCGAGGGCTTCTCGATGTTCACGAAGACGGGCATGTTCACGGATCCGTGAACATGGGGTCTTCGTAAGCACGCGACCGAGCATTCACCTGAGGCGGGCGCCCGTACTGCCGAGCCGGACGC
>CAZZAH010000766.1:0-1992 GCA_964652115.1 uncultured bacterium
CCGAGCGAGTAGAAGTCGGCGCTCGGGCGGATCTCGTCGCGTTGCCGCGCGCGGATCTGCTCCGGCGCGGCGTAGGCCCAGGTGCCGACCCGATCGAGCTCGCGCGTGGTGATCGTCTTGTCCGCCACCTCTTGCAGCAGCCCGATGCCGAAGTCGGTCAGGACGAAGCGCTCACGACCCGCCGCGCTCGCGGTCATGATGTTCGAGCACTTGACGTCGCGATGCACCAGGCCGGCGGCGTGCACCGTCTCGAGCGCGCGGCCGATGTCCTCGCCGATCTGAAGCACGCGCTCGAGCGGTAAGGGGCCGCTCTCCTCGATCAACGCGCCGACCGTCTGCCCGAGCAGCGTCATCACGAGGAAGTGGACGCCGTTCTCCGCGTCGTGTCCGCACTCCAAGATGGTCGCGATGTTCGGCTCGTCACGGAAAGGCACGTAGAGCTTCGCCTCGCGGAGGAAGCTCGCCACGAGCTTCGGATCCTGCGAGTGCTCCGGATGCAGCACCTTGATCGCGACCTCGCACTCGGGGCTGAGCTGACGCGCGCGCCAGACTGAAGCGAAGCCGCCTTCACCGATCCACGCCAGGACCTCGTAACGTCCGGCGATCAGGCGCCCGGTGAGCTCCGGTCCGCGCACGCTCACGGCTTCCCGAAGAAGAGGATGGTGCCGATGACCAGGCCGAGCACCGCCAGCCCGGCGACGGCAAGAGCGATGAGCACGAGGCCATTTGATTGCGCCGGAGCGCGACCTCGCGCCGTCTTCTCGCGGCGAGATGCACGCGAGCCGCGAGCCTCCTTCGGCTTGCTCGATGCGCGAGGGACGGCCGCGTCGCTCGCGGGGGCGCTGCTTGGCGCACCCTCGTCCGCGCGAGGCGTGATCTCCGGGCTCGGCGCGCTTTCCACGCTCCGCGCGCGTGACTCCGCGAAGGCGGTCGCCTCCGCTGCACGTGCCGACTCCGTCGCCTCGAGGTAGACGAGCACGGGCCCCCACGAACCCTGCGCCACCGTCGAAAGCGTGATCCGATCGCCATGACTCAGCGCCACGATGTTTCGCACACGCTCGCCGTTCAGGTAGACGCCGTGCTGTGAAAGATCCTCGAGGAAGACGCCGCCCCAAGTCCGATAGATGCGCGCATGGCGCTTCGACACGACGCGAAAAGGATCGGGCACCACGATGTCGCAGCCCGAGTCGCGCCCAATCAGGATCGAGATCCCTTCCTCGGCGAGAGGCAGATCGCGCACAAATTCGCCCGAGTGAGAGAAGTAGAGCCGTGGCGGCACTTGCCCCAGAGCGGCGGCGCCCATCAATCGCTCAAACGCGGAGCGAGGCGCGGGCTCCTCCGCAACGGTCGCGCCGGCCGAGGCGCTCGGCGGCTCCGGCGTTACGCTCGCGACCGATTCCCGCGCGGGCGAATCGACGGTCGCGACCACCGGCGAGTCCTCGATCAGCACCAAGAGCTCGGCGTCCCCGATCTTGAGCAGGTCGCCGTGCGAGAGGCGGACGCGCTCTCCCCACCTAAGCTCGATGCCGTTGTAATCGGTGCCGTGCGCGCTGGTGTCGCTGAGCATCCAGCCATGCTCGCCTTCCTCGATCGTGGCGTGGCGCGGGGAGCATTGCTTGCCTTCGAGCGCGATCGTGTTCTCCGCGTCGCGGCCGATCGTGACGGGCCCCGCGTCGAAGCGCAGGCGACGCGATTCACCGGTCGCGGTGCGGATTTCGAGCCCCAACGCTTGAGCCATAGCGGAGACCATACCACGACGCGACGGTCCGGTCAGACGCGATGCGGCCGCGCGCATCGGCAGGCGGGGAATGGTGAAATCTCCCGCTTCTGCTATGGTCCGGAGCCGATTGGCGAAGAACGAAAAGAGGATCCATGCGCGCGCTCGCTCACTGTGCACTGGCGTTGGTTCTGGTCAGCCTGTTCGGAGCTGTCCCTCTTCGCGAAAGCCGAGCCGAGGTCAGCTTCACCGTCGGCGCGCCAAGCTCCGGCGTC
>CAZZAH010000767.1:0-1992 GCA_964652115.1 uncultured bacterium
TGCTCGGCAGCGACGTCGAGAAGGGACTCGCCCGGCTCAAGGTCGTCGCCGAAGGAAAGTAGGCCGGCCATACATCCGAAGAGGGCGTTGCTCTTCCTCGCCGCGGGTCTCCCCTTTCTTCTTCGATTCGTCGTCGCCTCGATGGACTTGGAGCACCTGACCAAGGCAAGCCCACTGCTCGAGGATGATCTCTTCTATTGTCTGAGCATCGCGAGATCCTGGGTGGCGGGGCATGGTCTGACCACGGATGGCGTCACCGCGACGACCGGCTTTCAGTGGGTCCATCTCCTGATCTGCGCCGGGCTCGTCAAGCTGTGCGGATCGGCGGACCTCACAGTCCACGTACTCCTCTACTTGCAGGTCGCCGCCACGATTGTCGTGGGCGTTCTTCTGTATCGCCTAACGTGCAGGCTCGGGAGAGTCCGCGCGGCGTGGATCGCGGTCCTTCTTTACTCTTGGTCGCTCGCGACATTCCGCCATGGAAACAACGGCCTCGAAACGCCGTGGTCATCCGTGATCACCCTCCTGTTGCCGTTGATCCTGCTTGTGCCACCGCAGTCGACGCGTCACCGAAGGCTGGCATTGTTCGGGATTTCCACTCTGGCGGCGGCCGTTCGCATCGATCTCGTTGCCCTGCCGCTCTGCCTCGCCATCGCGCTGTTGCCACGACGCGAGTCCCGCCGGTCCGCGCTCATCCTTGGGGTGGGTGCGCTCCTCGGGCTGCTTCTGGTCTTCGCTGCCAACCTCGCGGTCAACGGTCATGCGATGCCCGACGGCGGCGTCGCGGTTCGCAAGCTGGCCATCGCGTATCGCGGGCCCGACTCCCCGGACGTGCATCTGCTTGCTCGCGGAGTGCGCCTAGTCCGATCGGTGGCTCGCGATCAGCCGATGACGCAGCTCGCGGGCGGGCTCGGGGCGTCGGCGGATCCGGCCTTTTACGCGGGAGGACTCGCGACCCTCGCGCTGCTCGTCTGTGGCTTCCTCAGCATCGTGAGGCAGGTTGGATCGCGAGAGATTCGAGGGACTGTCGTCGGCTCCATCGCCCCCCTCGCGATGGGTGTCGCGCTATTCGTCGCTCTGCTCGTTGCCTTCTATCTGGTCGTGCTCCCGGTCTGGTGGTTCTGGCCGCGGTACCTCTATCCCGCGACCTTGTGCTCGCTGCCGATCCTCGCGATGGGTCTAACAACGGCCTCACGCGCCCTGCCTCGCGCGGCGGCGCTATCGGCCGGCCTGTTGTGCCTAGGCCTCTTCGCCCGACCTGCGGTCGATCGAGTGCGCGCGTTCAAGCGGAGCCTGGCCACCGTCCCGCTCGCGGCGGACCGAGATCGCCTGCTCGATCTCGCTGCGGTGTGCCACAACCACGACCTGGCCCGCTGGGTCGGGCTCCACATTCCCCCGAACGAGCGGGTCGCGATGTGGCAGGGCGGACAGATCGCGTGGCAAGCCGATCGCCCCGTCGTCTATCTCGACGGCGTGGTCAATCGTGAGGCGCTCGAGGCATGGAATACCGGCCGGGTCGCCGAATACCTGCGTTCCCAGCGGGTGGACTGGCTGGTTGACTATGAAAGCCTGACACGATTCGCGGTGGCGCACGCCGGCGAGGGAGACTCGAGCTTGGTTTGGGTTGCCAGCTCCACCTGCGCGTCGAGTGCCTACTCGGTTTCGCTTTACCATGTCAGCCGCTGACGCTCCGGTGCGGGGGCGCCGCATCCCTCCAACCGTTGATTAGGCTCCTGTCCGTACTCGGGGTGTTACCGTGACAGAATCGCCTTCGCAGTACGCGTGCTTCCCGGTGATTGGACCCGCCAGAAGTAAACACCCGGCGAAACGACCCGCCCGCCATCTCCATCTCCGTTCCAATCGAACACGTGGCGCCCACTGGTGAGGGGCCCCTCGTGCACTCGCCGTACTCGCCTCCCTGCGGCATCGACGATCGCGATCGTGAGGCGGTCAGATCGCGGGAGATCTACCGCCAAGTGGAGCGAGGAGCTC
>CAZZAH010000768.1:0-1988 GCA_964652115.1 uncultured bacterium
ACATGTCGAGCCGCTTGGCGGAGAAACCGAGGATGCTCAGGCCGAGCGTGAGCTTCGCCTGCGCACCCCAGATGAAGCTGTTCCCGAGGAAGGCCTTCTCGCGCCAACGAACCTCGCTCCGCTCGCGATCACTGCCGGCGAGCGGTCCCTGACCGAGCTGGGTTTGCCCGAGCTGCGAGTGGACGAGGAGGTCTAAGTGGGTGCGGTCGCCGGCGTGGTTCGCCATCATGCGCGCGAAGCGCTCCCCCGCCTGCTCGAGGGCGGGCACGAGGTCGGCGCCGAGGCGTCGATCCGTCAGCGCGCTGAGGAGCGTGCGTAACCCCGCGCGGCTCGGCATCGAGCTCGCGGCCTGAAGCGGCGACCGGCCGTAGGCGACGTTTCGAATCTGCCAGGCCAGCTTCCGATGGATGCCGAAGCGGGCGCCGATCTCGGTGATGCCGCTCTTCCCCGGGCCGCACTCGGTCTCGAGCAGGCGCAGCAGAAGGTCCTGGATCGCCGGGAGCTCCCGCGCCACCTCCTGCTCGAAGCTGAGGGTCCTGGGGGGCTCCGCGCGGACCGCGCGCGGCTTCGGGCTCGCGCTCTTGCTGATGCTCTTCGGCATGCGGAAAGTCTGGCACGTTCACGAGGCGGCTGTCGAGATACTGTTTCCGAAACTGTTCTGCTCAACAGGGATCGACGGGGGCGGAGCTTCCGGGCCGGGCTACTCCACCACGATCGACTTGGGGTCGAAGCTCGGCTTGGGGTACTCCATCTTCCACGACTGCATGGTCGCGAGCACGATCTCCGACACCGCGAGGTCGCGGAACCACTTCTTGTCGGACGGGATGACGTACCAGGGCGCGACCTTGGTGCTGCACTTGGTCAGGGCGTCCTCGAACGCGCGTTGATAGGCCGGCCAGTGCTTTCGTTCATCGAGGTCGGCGGGCGAGAACTTCCAGTTCTTGCGTGGGTCGGTCAGCCGCTCGAGGAAACGGCGCTTCTGCTCCTCCTTCGAGATGTGGAGGAAGAACTTGATCACCTCGGTGCCCGATTGGACGAGGTGCGCCTCGAAGTTGTTGATTGCCTCATAGCGCGCCGACCAGACCGACTTCGGCACCAGGTCATGCACGCGGACGATCAGCACGTCCTCGTACTGCGAGCGGTTGAAGATTCCGACGTCGCCCATCGCGGGGGTCGCCTTGGAGATCCGCCAGAGGAAGTCGTGCTCTTGCTCCTCCTTGCTCGGCGCTTTGAAGGAGGTGACGATGCAGCCCTGCGGGTTCATTCCCCGCGTGAGCACGCGGATCGCGCCGTCCTTTCCGCCCGCGTCCATCGCTTGAAAGATGATCAGGAGCGAGCGCTTGTTCTCGGCGTACATCAGATACTGGAGCGCGTCGATCTTGGCGAGGTTGCGCTCGACCCGCGCGCGCGCCGCTTCCTTGCTCTTGATGCCGTGGGTGTGGCCGGGATCGATCTCCGACAACCGCACCTTGCCGCGAGCCTTCAAGGCGTCACGAAACTTCATTCGTCCACCTCCTCCCATAGCCAGGCCGCGCCCCGGACCCCGCCCGCGTCGCCGTGAAGCGGTGGGAGAAGGCGCGTCGTCACTTGATCCGAAAAAACCCACCGATCCCAGAGACGCGGCACGTCGGTGTAGAGCCGTTCGAGCCGAGAGAGCCCGCCGCCCAGCACGATGACGTCGGGGTCGAGCAGGTTGATCACCGACGCGAGCGCGCGCGCCGCTCGATCGATGTAGCGCGCGAGCGCCTCCTCCGCCTCGACCTCGCCCGTCGCGGCGCGGGCGGCGATCTCAATCGCGGTCGGGGGCTCCCCCTCTTCCACCGGACGGGAGCGCAGGCGTTCGTTGTAGTCGCTCGCAAGGCCCGGCCCCGAGAGGAACGACTCGATGCAACCGCGGAGGCCGCAATAACAGGGCGGAGCGGAGCGCTCGTCGTCGCGCGGCCACGGAAGCGGATTGTGTCCCCACTCCCCCGCGATCGCGTTCGGTC
>CAZZAH010000769.1:0-1987 GCA_964652115.1 uncultured bacterium
CCGCTTCGCCTTGGGTTTTCGGCGGTCGCGATCGTGGGCTCGCTCCTCTTCACCGCGGCGGAAACGCAGGCGCAGGCTGATTGGGCACAGTTTCACGGTGACGCCGCACTGACCGGGGTTTCACCCGACGGGACAGGACCCACCGCCGGCGTCACCCCGACCCGCTATCCGCCGAGCACAAACGTGGGCGCCATCCTGTCGTCCCCCGTGGTGGTCGATGGTCGCGTCTACTTCGGAGCGGACAATGGCAAGCTCTATTGCCTCGATGCGTCGGACATGAGTGCGGAATGGATCTTCACCCCGACCGACGTCGGGTTTAACGCCGACCTGAAGATTCGTAGCACACCGGCCGTGGTCGACGGACACGTCTACTACGTTACGCGAGAGCATGCTCTACGATGCTTGGACGCGGACACCGGCGCGCAGGAGTTCAAGTACGTGATGACAGGTTCGTGGAATCACCTCGGTCCGCCGCCGGCGCAGAATGACTGGATCGATCCCTCGCCCACCGTATACGACGGCAATGTGTATGTTGGGGCAAGGAACGGCAAGCTTTACAAGTTCGCGGTTGGGTCCTCGACGCCGTCGGCAACACTGACTCTGACCGATCGATACATTGTCAGCACGCCGACCGTGTTGCAGGACGAAAGCGACGTGTACGTCTACGTACTCGCGAATGACGATGGAGGGAGTCGGGTCTACTGCATCGACGCGGCTGACCTCTCGATCGTCTGGGAGGAAGATGTATCCGCCCCTGTGCCCGGTGGTCCTGTCCACCCGTCTGCGTTCGGTTCAATGGCGCTCTCCGGCGGTGCGGAGCCGAGGCTTCATTTCGGAACGGAGCCGGTCATCACCACAGGGCCCGAGGGAACCCACCCGCACTACCTCATCTTCGCTTACTACGCGTTACCCCAGGGGGGGCATGATCCTGTTCAGCGTTCGTGGTACGCGGAGTTGGCGGAAGTCTTCGACGATGACGAAGGCTGCAACGCGCCCGCGACGCCTGCCGTCCACGATGGGTCGGTCTACTTCGTCACCGGAAGAGGCGTGGCGAAGCTTGCGGCGGATGACGGGGACGTGATCTGGGCCGATCTGGAGGGCGATCTCGATGCCTACGGTTCGCCGGCGCTCTTCGTGGACGACCCCGAAGGCGACGCCGATCCCTTCATCGTCTACACCCACAACGACGCGAGCGCCGGAGTTCGCTGTCACGACGGCACTGCCGGCACCGAAGCGTGGTCGTACACCATCAGCGGGGTGCAGGTCACCTCGCCTGCGATCTACGACAACGCGGTCTTCGCCACTGGTCGGGACGGCGTGATCTACCGCTTCAGCGCCGGTTCGACCCCGCGTCCGCCTCTCACGAGCACGCCCGCTCTGGCCAACCCATCGCTCCTCGTCTCGCACAATCCCGCACGCGGCCAAGTCATCTTCAGCGGGAAAGCGCCCACGGGTGCGGGGACGATTCAGATCCTGGATACCACGGGTCGCCTGGTCGGCGTCGCCAACCCGCTGGATGAATCGAGCTGGGCGTGGGATGGCCGCTCGGGGCGTGGATTGGCTTCGGCGGGTGTCTACTTCGCGCGGCCGAAGGGGGGCTCGTCGACTCGGTTCGTCTGGCTAGGCAAGTAAGCTCGGATCGCTCTCGCTGGACGGTCGCCGGGGTGAAGCATCCTCGGCGACTCGCGCGAGAGGCGAGTTGGTTCCGCACGCTTGACTCGTTCTCGGATCGTTGAGCGCGGCCCCGCGGGCGCTCAGTCGTCGTGCCGCTCTCGCATCGGAGGCGAGAGCCGCGCGATGAGCAGCATGCGCTCGAACTGATCGACCCACTCCGCCTGCTCGGCCTCGAGCTGGTTGGCAGGCGGAGGCACCACGCCCGCGTCGCATGCAGGCCCGATCTCGCGCAGCGCCTTCGCGCGATACGCGGTCAGCGTGCGGTCGCCGTAGCGCCCGATCTCCCAGAAGTCCTCGGAGAGGAAGACGACCA
>CAZZAH010000770.1:0-1985 GCA_964652115.1 uncultured bacterium
CGGCTCTCCGGTGGGCGACGCGCTCCAACTCGATCCACTCCACTCGGCGGAGACGGGCCTCCCCTCCTCGACGTCGCTGTCGGACCAACGGGCGAAGGCCTGCACCGTTTCGCCGATGCGGTCCAAGGACCAGGGCGCTGTGATCGGAGGCGGAGGAACCGCGTCCCATTGATCGTCCCGCAGAACCGCGATGCCCGGGGACCAGACCTTGCCGACGGTCTGGAAGCTTCCGGTGATCCAGAGCGCGCCCTCGAGATCGACCAGGTCCAAGACGGTTCCGTCGACGCCGAGGCCGTCGCCAAGTGCCCGCCAACCGTTCGCCCCATGCACAGCGACTGACTGCGCGCCGACCGAGTCCACCCACGCGAAGGAGCCGCCAAGCACGAGCTCATCCTTGAAACGAACGGCGGTCAAGCCAGAGTAGCCTGGCGCGGAGTGCGCGATCGTCGCCCAGGAGTCATCCTCCGGCCGCAATTCGAAGGCGGAGAAATCGTAGTAGTAGTAGGAGCTTGGTGCCGTGAAAAGGAAGACCGAGCGGCCATTCGCGGCGAGTCCGGTCAGCGCTACCTCACTCGGTGGCTCGACGCTCGCCCAATGCGCGTCACGCCACGCACGAAGCCGACGTGTATAAGGGGAGCTCAGATCCTCCGTTATCATCCATACCGCGTCGTCGCTAGCACAGGCCGCGACATATCGGCCATCGAGGCGCGGAAGCGCACTCACCAGCGAGTCCGCCTCGAAGCCCAGGACGGAGACCGAGTCGGCGCTCGACTGCGCGACGACCATCGGGCGACCGCGATAGGAGAGGAGCGCCTTCACCTCGGGAAGATCGACCATCTTCACGAAGGACCAACCCGACTCGGTCAGAAAGCCGAAGCCCCCCTCGAAGCCGTCCTCGTAGAGGTTCATCAGCGCGAAGACTCCCCCTTCGAACGAGGCCAGACCGTTGACGTCGGCGCCTTCCGGATACTCGAGCTCGGCCCACTCCTCGCCGTTCCATCGACCGAGATAGCGAACGAGCTCCCCTTGCGCGTTGGACTGGTAGCCCACGGCGTAGAGAAACCCATTCCACACGGCCGCGTGCTCGATCACATAGCGTCCACGACTGCCGAGTGGCTCCCATCTCGCGCCGGTCCATCGAGCGACGGATTCGGTCTCGCCGTCGATGTCGAACCTGCCCTGAGCGATCAGCTCGTCTCCCAGCGTGAAGAGCTCGTAGACCTGGCCGTTCAAACCCGGTCGCTCGAACTCCGGCGACCAAGGTCCGCCGGCCAACGTAGGTCTCCCGATCGCCGACAAGGTTATACAAACCACGAGGGCGCTCAAAACCGCGCTCCGCGCACGATGCACCGCTCGGACGAGTCTGGTGATCCTCGACCCGCTCACGCGTCTACCTCACAACCGTGATCGAGCGGGTGCGAACTTGACCACCCGCATCCATCCGCATGAAGTAGACGCCGGAGAAGAAGCCGAATTCGAACGGGAGGTGGAGCGCGTGTTGTCCGCCCGATTGCGCCCCGAGGTCCGTGTGAAAGACTTGCCGCCCGGCAACGTCGTAGAGATCCATCGTGACCGGCAGCGTGCGCGGCAGCTCGTAGACGATGTGCAGCTCGCCATTCGTCGGATTTGGTCCGATCGTGAGAAGGCGCGCGTTGCGCGCGTCGAGCGCGACCGCGGGCAGACCGAGGCGGCGACCGCAGAGGTAATCGGAGATCGGGGGTGTATCGAAGCTTCCCGAATCCGAGATCGGACGGACGCGGCTTCCGATGTAGATACTCTCCCCGACCCGCACGAATTGGAGCGTGCTGCGCCAGGAGTCGAATCTGCCGAGGATGCTCCATCGTGTACCGTCCCATCGCGCGATCATCGATTCCCTGAGCATACGATCGACGTAGAAGTCGCCCACCGCGATCAGCTCGCTGCCGGACGCGGTGATCCTCTCGATTGCGCGCGGCTGGATGCCGTCCTCCTCGCCTTGCGCGAAG
>CAZZAH010000771.1:0-1985 GCA_964652115.1 uncultured bacterium
TCCTTCGGAACGATGACGTCTGGTTCGGCGGTTATCCGAGATGGCAACTCACCGAATGGCGCGACGAACGCGGCGACGCGCAGCCGGCCGAGTCGGATTCGTGGGGAGAGCTCCATCAGTTCTACGCGCCGGACACGCTCGACGTCTCGCACCCCATCTCCGTGCTGCCGCCGGGAGATGGTCACCCCATTCTTCCTCCGGACGGCACAGGCTGCGGAACGCTCGCGATCAACTCGGATGGCAGCTACGAGAGCGCGTACGCCTGGCGGCCGGGCGCCGTGGTCGCGCCGCACTATGGTGCCTTCGCGGAGTGTTTCCCGGCCCCCTCCGGTAACTGCGCCTGCAGCGTCACGCTCGACCTCACCCGAACCTCGGACACGATTCCGGTACCGATCGACGTGATCGTCTATGAGGACGCGGGCGGCGTCCCGGGGCCTGTCGTCTGTTACCTGCCCGGCGTGTCCGTTGGCCCTATCGAAATCTGGCCGAACGTTTCGCGGGTGGTGATTCCGATGGACGCTTGCGTGTTCGACGGAGACATCTGGGTGGCCTTCTGGGGGAGCTGGGACACGAGTGGAGCGGGCTACTACATCGGAGCCGACCTGGACGGCGGCCTCGGCGGGTGCGCGATGACCAACGTCTACCCCTTTCTCGGAATGCCCGAAGGCTGGCAGCGAGTCGACGACATCTTCGGCCCGACTCGCGCGCTGGGCATCGGCTGCGAGATCGCCGTTTGCCCTCCCGTCGACGACAAGCGATAAGGGAAGATCCGTGCGCACTTCGTTCATCTGTGACCTACCGGGTGCGTGCGATTAACGACGTCGCGATGTCCCCCTGGTCGGATTCGCTCACGGTGATGACGGGCCTCGCCGCGCCAGTGTTGGAATCGATCACGTCGCGGAACGCTGGGCACCTGCTGTGGAGTCGTTCAACGCGGGATCCTAGGCGGCAAGACCTAGGCTTGGCCCCCGATCCGCCGCATGCGCGTGCGGGGGTCGGGCCGGGTACTGGCAATCCCTTCGAGATAGTCGTCCGCGGAGCTTCGAAGTTCGTGCGGAGAAGCGGCAAAGAACGGGCCACCCGCTCTGCGCCGGGTGGCCCGAGACGCGCTCAAGTGTACCCGAGATGGCACCCGATCATTGTCCATCCGGCCTGGGCGTCTGGCGGCTTACTCCTGGATGATTTGGATAACCTTGTACCTGGAGAAATGGCTGATTGAGGCGCTGACGTAGTACCCGTGGTTCGCGCCCCCGATGTCGTCCCACTCCTCGTTCTCTTCATCCCACAGTGCGATGTGATAGACGTCTTCCGGGTCCCAACCGATCGGCTTGTACGCGTTCAGTGTGCAGGACGACGCGAAGGTCTGCCCGTCCGGTCCCATCACGATCTCGTCAATGTCGGTCGGGTGACCGTTCAAGCCCCCTGCGGGTTGCAGCTCCATCGTGATTGTTGTTGGCACGGACAGCGCACCAGACGGAATAGTAAACCAAGCACTCGATCCGGCGAGCGTGCCGCCGAGCGAACCATAGGTCCCGCTGTAGTACGACGCCGCTAGCGGTCCGTGGCCTCCGCTCCCCACGATGTCCCGTGCTTCTCGGCTGCGGTTGGAATCAGTTCCGCAGCCAGAGTTCCCTGCCACAAGGCCGACGATCAAGACGGTTGCCGCCGCCGCGAACAGGGTTCGAATCGACACAACGCGACCTCGGCCATGCTGGTAATGAGCACGCACTTTGACCTCCTATCGGAGTGCAGTGATGATTGTCCCGATCGCTTTTGGGGGGCGCTGCGTCGGGAGTTCACGGGCATTGGGGGGATTTGTGCATAGTAAATTCACACTCCTCCGGTACGAGATCAAGAGCATTTTGACCCCGAAACCTCCGTTGCGCCCGGACCACCCAGGTTCGTCCGAAGTGCAGACGCTAGACAGCAACCGGCCGGCCCGTCACGAGGACGAACCGGCCGGCATGGCGCGCCCGAGGAGTGGT
>CAZZAH010000772.1:0-1984 GCA_964652115.1 uncultured bacterium
CGAAGCGCATCGCGAGCTCGCAGCAGGATGCGTACAGCGACCTCACATGGTCGCCCGACGGTCGATGGCTCGCGTTCGTCAATTACGCCGACAACTACTTCTCGCGGATCTATGTCTGCGACACGAAGAGCCTCGAGGTGAAGGCGATCACGAGCGATCGATGGAACAGCTTCAGCCCCGCGTGTAGCCCCGACGGCGCGTGGCTCTATTTCCTCTCGGATCGCGACCTTCGCAGCCTGGTCGGAAGCCCGTGGGGAACGCGGCATCCCGAGCCCTTCCTCGATCGACCGGTCGGGATCTACGCGCTCGGCTTGAAGGCCGGACAGCGTTTTCCCTTCACGCCGCCCGATGAGCTGCACCCGAAGGACGCGGAAGGCGACGACGCGGAGGGCAAGGATGCCGGCAAGGCGAGCGACAAGGAGAAGAAGGGGGACGCGAAGGAAGACGACTCCAAGGTCAAGGTCACGATCGAGTGGCCCGACCTCGAACGTCGATTGGAGAAGGTGCCGGTCGATCCGGGCAACCTCGCCGCGCTCGCGATCAACGACGGCCGGCTCTTCGTCCTCTCGCGTGACGCCGGCGACGACACGGCCTCGCTCCTCGCGGTCGAGATCGACAACGAAGCGTTGAAAGAGGGAAGCGCCACGACCAAGACCCTTACCGACGGCGTCACCGGGTACGAGCTCTCAGCCGACGGGAAGAAGCTGCTGTTCCGGAAGGCTGACGCGTTTTACATCCTCGGCGCCGATGCCGACGAGGCGGCCGATCTGTCCGAAGCCGCGGTTGACCTCTCCGATTGGGATCTCTCGCTCGAGCCGGCAGCGGAATGGCGCGAGATGTTTCTCGAGGCGTGGCGCCTCGAGCGCGACTACTTCTACGACCGCGGCATGCACGGCGTTGATTGGCCCGCGATGCGCGAGAAGTACCTGCCGTTGGTCGATCGCGTCACGAGCCGCGAGGAGCTCTCCGACCTCCTGGGCGAGTTGATCGGCGAGCTCTCGGCGCTTCACATGTACGTCTACGGCGGCGAATTCCGTCGCGGCGAGGACGACATCGACCCGGCCTCGCTCGGCGCCGAGCTCGCACCGGATGTCGCGGCGGGTGGCTGGCGAGTGAAGCACGTCTATCAAGCCGATCCCGAGGAGCCGCCCTTCGTCGCGCCGCTCGCCGATCCGGAGATCGACGTCCGTGACGGCGACCTCATCGAATCGATCAACGGCGTGAGCGTCACGGAAGAGCGCGATGCCGGCGCGATCCTTCGCAATCAAGCAGGTCGCCAGGTCCGCATCCGCGTGAAGCGGGGCGGCGATTCGCGCGACCTCATCGTGCGGCCGATCTCGGCCGAGGATGACTTCAACCTCCGCTACAACGAGTGGGAGTACTCGCGGCGGCTCAAGGTGGAGGAGCTCGGCCAAGGCGAGATCGGCTACGTGCACCTTCGCGCGATGGGCGCGGGCGACTACGCGCAGTGGGCGCGCGACTTCTATCCGGTGTGGAATCGGAAGGGGCTCATCATCGACGTGCGCCACAACAACGGCGGCAGCATCGACAGCTGGATCTTGAGCCGGCTCCTTCGCCAGGCGTGGATGTGGTGGCAGCCGCGGGTCGGCGCGCCCTACTCGAACATGCAGACCGCGTTTCGCGGGCACATCGTGATCGTGTGCGACCAGGCGACGGTGTCGGACGGCGAGGCGTTCACCGAGGGCGCGCGGCGCCTGGGCCTGGGCAAGGTGCTCGGCACCCGCACGCTCGGCGGGGAGATCTGGCTCACCGCCAGCAACTCGCTGGTCGACGGCGGCATCGCGACCGCGGCGGAGTTCGGCGTCTACGGCCCCGATGGCAAGTGGCTGATCGAAGGCCACGGGGTCGACCCCGACATCGTCGTCGACAACCTGCCGCACGCGACCTTCCTCGGGAAGGACGCGCAGCTCGAGGCGGCGGTCAAGCACCTCCAGGAGCGGATCGCGGCCGAACCGGTGGAGGT
>CAZZAH010000773.1:0-1982 GCA_964652115.1 uncultured bacterium
GCGTCGCTTGGTGCAGCATCGCGGGCGACGTCGAGTCGGCGTCGTCCGCGAGGTAGAAGTTCAGGTTTACCAGCCGGCCCGCGGGCGGTAGATCGAGAAGTGCCGCAGCATCGTCGATACCGTGCCCTGATCCGCGTTGTAGAGCCCAAGCATGTCGACCCACACCGCGGTGCTCGGATTCCACCACTCGATCGTCACGAAAGGCGACTCGTACTTCGTGTTCTTGATGTCGATGGTCAGAATGACCGGCGCGCTGAACGTGAGCCCCTCGGGCCCCAGCACGACCTCGCCATCGTCCTTCTGCGGATCCGAAATCGTGATCGTCTGACTTCCGGTGAACGCTCCGGGCGCGAACCAGACCTTGTAGCGCCCGTTCACCACCTCACCGCCCGTCGCGCCGTTGATCACGCGCGACACCAGGATAGGCGGCGGAAGCGTCTTGAGCGTCGTCGTCTTGCCGGTCTTCCCGGCGCTCACGTCGTCTGAAGCGGCGCTGGATTCGTGAGAAGAGCCCGAACCGATCATCGATTCGGCTCCGGTCGGCATTGAGGAATCTGAGCCGCAGCCCGCGAACAGGCTCAATCCCACGAGCGCGGCCAACATCCCTAGGCTCGCGGAAAGTCTTCGGTGCGTCAGCATTGGATCGTCCTCCAATTCACGGTCGCTCGGTACAAGCGGAGAGTGGCAATGCGTGTGCCGTCCCCCCAAGTCGTTGCGAACGCGGAGTGCAGCCACTCTTCACGTGCGGGGAACTGCGTCATGTCCCCCGATCGAAGCCTACGAACCGTGCGCGACCCTGCCTAAGCCGCCTGCCTTCCTCGCTCTCCGGCCGAATGGCCGGGGTCCGCCCTTTCCGCTGGACCGCCCAGCTCTCGGAGAGACGCGCCGCCCGGCTTCCGCGCGGCGCGCGCGGTCGAACCGGCTCGCGTGCTACAGTCGATGGGCGGATAACCGCCAAAGCACCCCGGAGAAGGAGCCTTCCGTGTCGCCTCGCCTATCACGCTTCACCAACCTCGTCGTCCTTATTGTCGGGATCCTCTCGGCGCGTCCATTCGAGGCGCGGGCCACGATCCTCGATCCACCTGCCACCAGCCTCAGCGCGGGAACGCTCGCCGACTACCGCACTCGTGTCGACGGAGTGGAGCTCGATCGCATCGGCATCCGCTTCGCGCCCGAGACCGGAGCGCGCGTGCGCGACGGCCGACTGATTTCGCTAGTCGGCGTCGATCTGGCCGCGGTCGAACAAGTGGTCGCGGCAACCCCGGGCGCAGCGCTGACGCGTCGCTTCGACCTCAGCGAATCGGCCTGCGATGAGCTTCGCGCGCGCGGCGAGGCCCGCACGTTGCAAAGCCTGCCCGACCTCAATCTCTTCGCGATGGTCACGCTGCCCGCGGCGAGCTCGGTCGCGGAAGGACGCACGCGGCTCGCCGATCTGCTCGCGCGATTGAACGCGGCACCGGGCGTGGCCGAAGCATGGGGCCTGGTGAAGGGCGAGATCGCCACCGTGCCCGCGCCCGCGGGACAGGTCGAGCGACTCCTCAGCAGCACGCCCGACTTCTCGCCGCTGCAAGGCTATCTCTACGAGCCGCCGTCGGGCTTCTGGGCCGACTCGGTCTGGACCTTCCCCGGCGGACTCGGGCAAGGCATCAAGATCATCGGCATGGAGTGGGGTTGGCAGTGGGATCACGAAGACCTCACGACTCCCTTCTATACCTACAACAACCAAGGTCCGAGCGATCACGGCACGGCCACGCTCGGCATCTTCGGCTCGCGGCACAACGGGTACGGTGTGAGTGGAATCGCGGGCGAAGCCGAGCTCGGATCGATCCACCTGAACGACATCGCGGCCGACATCCTTCGCACCGCGACCGTGCTCTCGCCGGGCGATGTCTTCACCATGTCGATCCAGGTCGGTGGACCGCAGGGATGGATGCCGACCGAGTGGTGGCCCGACTGCTTCGCCGCGGTGCAGACCACCTCGG
>CAZZAH010000774.1:0-1981 GCA_964652115.1 uncultured bacterium
TGAACGTCGCGTCCGTTGATCGTGACCGTGACCTTCGCCATCACCGCTCCCTAATGATGAGCCGCGAGGAAGTAGGAACCCTTCCCCCGGATCGGACAACGCCCGGCGCCGACGTGCGCCTCGAACTCGCCGCGGAATTTCCGAATGAAGCTCTCGGCCGGCATGGCGGCCGCGTCGGCCAAGACGCAGATGGTGGTGCCGATCATGTTGCGGCAGATGGAGAGGATCTTCTCCATGTCGGCTTGCGTGCCGCCGCCCGCCTCGAGCCGATAGATCAGATTGCGCAGCCAGCCGGTGCCTTCACGGCAGGGAGTGCACTGGCCGCACGATTCGTGGGCGTAGAACTTCTCGATCACCGCCAGCGCCCAGACCATGCAGGTGTCCTCGTCCATCACGATCATGCCGGCGGAGCCAAGCATGCTGCCGGCCGCGGCCAGCGATTCATAGTCGAGGTTCGCGGCTTCGGCTTCCTCACCGGTCAGAACCGGCACCGAGGATCCGCCCGGGATGTTCGCCTTCATCCGCTTGCCGTTTCGCATGCCGCCGCAGAGATCGTCGATCAAGGTCTTGAGCGGCAGCCCGAGCGGGATCTCGTAGAGGCCGGGCTTGTTCACGTGGCCGCTTACACAGAAGAGCTTGGTGCCCGGGCTCTTCTCGGTGCCGAATTTGCGGTACTCCGCCGCGCCATGCTCCAAGATCCAGGTGACCGCTTGAATCGTCTCGACATTGTTCACCACCGTCGGTCCGCCGAAGACGCCGACCACCGCCGGGAACGGCGGCTTGAGCCGCGGCTGGCCCTTCTTTCCCTCGAGCGATTCGATCAGCCCCGTTTCCTCGCCGCAGATGTACGCACCCGCGCCGCGGTGGATGGTGACGTCGAGATCGAAGCCCTTCCCGTTGATGTTCTTTCCGAGATAGCCCTTCGAGTACGCCTCGCGCACGGCGTCGCGCAGTCGGTAGTGCGCCAGCCCGAACTCGCCGCGAATGTAGATGTAGGCCGCATGAATTCCGACCGCCCAGCAGGTGATGATGATCCCCTCGATCAGCGCGTGGGGATCGATCTCCATCAGATACTTGTCCTTGAAGGTGCCGGGCTCGGACTCGTCGGCGTTTACACAGAGATACTTCGGCTTCTTCGATTCCTTGGGGACGAAGCTCCACTTCATCCCGGTCGGAAAGCCGGCGCCTCCGCGGCCGCGGAGGCCGGAGTCCTTCACGATCTGCGTCACCGCATCGGGCTCGAGATCGAAGGCCTTCTTGAAGGTGCGATAGCCGCCCGCCTTCTCGTAGGAGGCGAGGGTCCAGGGCTCAGCGTTGTCGAAGTTGCGGGTGAGGAGCTTGACCTCGTGCGCCATGGCTACGCGTCCCCCCGCGCCTTGGCGGCCTGGCTCCAGCCCGGGTCTTCCCAGGCCGGCGTCCCCTTCTTCGCGTCGGCGCGAAGATCGTCGACCAGCTTCCCGATCGACTCGGTCGTGACCGGACCGACGAAGCGATCGTTCACCTGGATCATCGGCGCGTGCTCGCAGTCGGCCAGGCACTCGACCTCGACCAGGGTGAACATGCGGTCCTCGGTCGTCTGGTTGAGCCCGATGCCGAGCTTCTTCTCGAGCGAGGCCAGGATCTCCTCCGCACCCATCAGCTGGCAGGAGAGATTGGTGCAGAGCTGCAGCATGTATCGGCCGACCGGCTGGCGGTTGTACATGGTGTAGAAGCTGACCACGCCGTAGACGTGCGAGGGCGCGAGCTGGGTGAGCTTGGCCACGTACTCGACCACCTCGGTCGAGATCCAGCCGAACTCACGCTGCGCGATCCAGAGCGCGGGGAGCACCGTCGCCTGGCGGGTGGGGTAGCGAGGGATCAGCTCCTCGAACTCCTTGAGCGCCGCGGCCCCGAACTCGACCGCGCGACCCATCCGCTCCAGCCGACAGGCCGACCTGGTGCTCGGATCTTCCTTTACGATGGCGTATGGCTGCATGCTCGC
>CAZZAH010000775.1:0-1980 GCA_964652115.1 uncultured bacterium
GCGAAGGTGAGCGGCCGTCCGAGCCGCTCGCGGATCTTGGTCAGGCGCGACTCCATCTTGGCGTAAGCGGCGGCGACGAATTCGGAGGTCGAAGCGATCGTTTGCATGGGGAACCTCTCCAGTTTTTGCGGTGTCGCGCGGCAGTATAGACCCGGCCTTGCGCGAGTCGAAACGGGGTTCGAGTCGGGCCAGCCGGAGCGTGCGAACAACAGGCGAGGAGGCGGAGCGCGTGCTCGATCAGCTCCGACCGCGGGCGAAGAAGGGCGGCACGCTCGCGGCCTGGATCGCGCCGGCGCGATCGGCGCTCGATCGGTCCCTGACGGCCCGGCTCGAGTAGGTGTCGGAATTGTCCCGATCGGGATATTTCATCCTTCAACGGCCATGTGATCGCCAAATTGTCCCGATCGGGAATATTTCCTCGACTGGCGGGCGTGACTCTGCCACGTTCCCGGTCGGGAAACCCATGGCGAACCTCTCTCCCAGCGACATCGGCCGCGTCATCCGCGACACGCGAAAGGCGCAGGGTCTCCGCCAGGATCAGCTGGCGGGCGCGGCCGGCGTGGGCCCGCGCTTCGTGGTCGATCTCGAAGCGGGCAAGCCGACGGCGCAAGTCGGGAAGGTGCTCCGCGTGCTGGCGGCGCTCGGGGTCTCCGTCGTCCTCAAGCCACCGCCCGAGCCGAAGACGTGAACAAGAAGCTCCACGTCTGGTGGGACGAACGCCGCGTCGGCACCCTGATCCAAGATCGCGAGGGGAGGCTGAGCTTCAGCTATGCGCCCGAGTGGATCGCGGATGACGCCGCGCCCGCGATCTCGGCCTCGCTCCCCAAACGCGCGCAGCGATTCCCGCAGCGCGAGTGCCAGCCCTTCTTCGGCGGTCTCCTGCCCGAGGGTGGACAGCGCGACGCCGCGGCGCGCGTGCTTGGCGTCTCCCGCGCGAACGACTTCGCGCTCCTCGATCGGTTGGGCGGAGAAGTGGCGGGCGCTCTGTCATTGCTCTCGGAAGGGGTCCCGCCGATGGAAGAGGCGCTGTTGGCCGGTCGGCCGGAGCCGCACCTGCTGGATGATGCGGCGGTCGTCCGTGTGCTCGACGCTCTGCCGGCGCGTCCGCTTCTCGCCGGCGAGGAGGGTGTTCGCCTCTCGCTCGCGGGTGCGCAGTCGAAGCTGCCGGTGATCGTGACGAAGCAGGGGATCGCCCTGCCGACTGGCGGCCAACCGAGCACGCACATCTTGAAGCCGCCGATCCCCCGCTTTCCCGACACGACCGAGAACGAGGCCTTCGTGATGCGGCTCGCCGCCGCGATCGGACTCGAGGTCGCGCGGGCCGAGCCCCGCGTGGTTGCGGGGCGGCCGTTTCTTCTGATCGAGCGCTACGATCGGATTCGCGCGACGAACGGCGTCGTCCGTCGGCTTCACCAGGAAGACTTCTGCCAAGCGCTCGGCGTGGTCTCCGACCGGAAGTACGAGGCAGAAGGCGGGCCTGGCATCCGCCGCTGCTTCGACCTCGTTCGACGCGTATCCGCGCGCCCCGCGGTCGATGCGCTGCGCTTGCTCGATGCGGTCATCCTGAACGCCATCGCGGGCAATGCGGACGCGCACGCGAAGAACTTCTCGATCCTCTACGGCGAGGGCGGGCCGCGACTGGCGCCGCTCTACGATCTCCTCTCGACCGTGATCTACCCGGAGCTATCGAGCCGCTTCGCGATGAAGCTCGGTGGAGGCACGAGGCTCGAGGAGCTGAGCGAGGACGCATGGGCGGCCTTCGCGCGCGACGCCGAGTTGGGACTTCCGCTTGTCCGGCGGCGGGTCAAGGAGCTCACGGCTGCCGTCCGCGAACGGCTCCCGAACGTCTCCCGCGAGCTCAAGCGCTCCGGCCTCTCGAAGCCGGCACTCGCCCGAATCGAAGCCTTCATCCGCGCGCGAGCCGGGCGCGAGAGCTGACGACTCCCCGCGGCCTGAGGTACGATCGTCGGTCCCGCGGCG
>CAZZAH010000776.1:0-1980 GCA_964652115.1 uncultured bacterium
GCGATCGCCCAGAGCGCGACGACATCCGCGGCCAGCGCGCTGACCAGAAGGACGACCTGCAAGAGATCGAACGGGCCGGCCGGCGCGGAGGCATCACGCGCCGACACGGAATAGAGCAGCAGCGCGAGCACGACCACCAGCAGCAGGTCGAACGCGATCAGCTCGTCGCGCGCGATCCCGATCGCACGCCCGGTTGAAACCATCGTAACTAGGAAAACGACCAGCAGGAGGGCGAAGAGCGGCGTGAAGAGGCGCGTCAGCACCGGCGCCATGTTCTCGATCACGCTCTGCTTCGCCTCGACCAGCCACGACGCGACGATCACCGCACCGACCGCGCCGCAAGGCAGTAGCCACGACTGGAAGAACGGCTCGACGTTGATGCCGATGGCTCGGAAGCTGAGCCCCATGAGCAAGGTGAAGACACCGCCGCCGAGCGCGATGAGCACGTAGTAGATGAAGAACTCGCCCGAGAATCGAATGAAGTCCATGCGGCCGCTGACCTGGCTCCACCGTTCGCCCGCATAGGCGACGCCGACGAGCAGCCAGAGGCCGATGGGCAGATGCAGCGCGGTGAGCGCCGAGGTATGGCCATTCGGGACGAAGGGGTAGGCGTTCGCGAAGACGATCGCGGCCGCGAACCCGAGCGCGAGCCAACGCGGTGCGAGAGAGGGGGCGCGCCTTTTCCAGACGAAGTACCCGGTTAAAAGCGGCAGCACGAAGAGGCTCGAGTTTCGAAGGTAGAACGGCGCGTCGTCGTGTGTGCTGAGTCCGAAAATCGCGGGCATCTTGATCAGGATCGCCGCGAGTACGGCGAGGCAGAAGGCGACGACCCCATCGAACCGCGGCCCTCCGCGTGCGTCGCTGGTCTCCGCCGGAAGCACGAGCTGCTTCCACAGCCGTTCCGAGTGCTCGCGCGCGAACTCGCGAGAGAGCGCGTCGAGATTGCCCATCCGCTTCACCGCGACGAGGAACGCTTCATCCTCGGCCAGGCCGGATTCGATTAGGCCAAGAACCTGCTCGCGCAGGTGATCCTCCAACTCGGCAACGTCGACCGAGTGGATCGCCTGCCGGTGGCGAAGGAACTCGCGCCAACGATCGATCTGTTGCTCGAGAGCGACCGAAGATTCGGAGGTCATTTCGGTCAGACTCCTTCCGGAAGTGGCGTGGTCGGGCTGGGGAGGACTCCGCGAAGGACCGACCAGATGCCGCGCAGCGTAGCGTCGACCGCCTGCCACTGCTTGCGCTCCTCCTCGAGCTGCGTGCGGCCGCTCGCGGTCAGGCGGTAGTACTTGCGGCGCCGGCCGTTCTCCGCGACCTCCCAGCGCGCCCGGATGTGACCGAGCCGCTCGAGCCGGTGGAGCACGGGATAGAGCATGCCGTCGGTCCACTCGATGTTCCCGCCGGACGAATCACGCACGCGCTTCAGGATCGCGTAGCCGTAGCTATCGCCCTCGGCCAGGATCGCGAGCACGATCGGCATCGACGAAGCGGCCATGAGGTCCTTGCTGATCTGCATCGTTCGGTCCCCCACCGCGCGAGCCTCGCTTCGGTACGCCCGACGGGACGATACATAGAACTGCTATGTAAGTCAATGCGACGAGAAGGTTCTCTCCCGCGTTAGCTCGAGCCCCCTCGTTTGGTAGGCGCAGATGATCGAGGGCCGAACGCGAAGGCGCCTTGGCCACGGCCCGTTTCGCGCCTTCACCGGATCAGGATCATCTTTCGCTGAGATTCGTAGGCGTTCGCTCGCAGCTGCGTCCTGTAGACACCAGCACCGAGCCTATGGCCCAGGTCGTCGGTGCCATCCCAGACCGCGGTGTGCTCTCCAGAGGGCATTGCCGCGTCGACCAGCGTGCGTACTGCGCGGCCGTTTACGTCATAGATCGTGAGCCTCGCGCGATCCGGCGCGCTGAGCGCGAAGCGAAGAACCGTGCGCGGATTGAACGGATTCGGGGAGTTGCCCAGGAGCCGGTCGACCTC
>CAZZAH010000777.1:0-1979 GCA_964652115.1 uncultured bacterium
CCTTCTGGTCCTGCTGCTGACCGTCCTTCTTCTCACCCGACTGCTCGGAGCTGGGATCGGCGTCCTTCTTCTCCTCCTGGGCCTGCGCTTGATCGCTCTTCGCTTGCGTCGAATCGGAATCCGACTTGTCGCCGCCGAGCTCTTGGTTGATGTCCTTCTGGCTCTCGAGCAGCTTCTCCGCCTGCTGGAGCATCTGGTCGAGCTTCTCTTCGGCCACGAGTTGCTTCAAGAGCTCGAGCGTTCGATCGAGGCTCTTCTCGAGCTGCTCCTGATTTTGCGCGAGCTCCTGCAGCGCCTTGTCGATCGCGTTTCGATCGAGCTTTTGCATCGCCTCCTGCAGGCGCTCCATCTGCTTCTTGAAGCTCGGGTCGGCGATCTGGCGCACGAGGTCGCCGATCTCCTGCACCTTCTGCAGCATCTCGGGCGAGAAGCTGTCCGACTGCTGCATCTTCGCCATCGATTGGTCGAGCGACTCGGCCAGCTTGTCGAGCTGGCTCGTCACCTGCTCCTGCCGCTCACTCAGCTGCTTGAGCTGCTCTTGCTGCTGCCAGCCCATCTGCGAGGACTGCTTGAGCTCCATCCGCGCCTTTTCAAGATCCTGCCGGAGCTGCTTCTGCTCTTGGAGCATCTCGGCGGTCGACGCTTGCTGCTCTTCGCGTTCGTTGCTGACCGAGTCGTACATCTCCTCGAGCGAAGGGAAACGGATCTCGCACTCCGGCCCGAGGGTCGTCTTGGGGCCTGTGATGGGGTCGTTGTCGACGAGCTCGAGGTGGTAGTGGACGACATCGCCGGGGGTGCGGAGAATCGCCTCGAGCTCCCACGGGCTGCTCGTCCGTTCCTCGCGCGAGCCCTGCCAGCGAGCCAAGTTGAGGCGCTCGCTCCCCTCGTCGTTCCGCTTCCAGACGAGGTCGAGCCTTGTCAGGCCGAAGTCGTCGAGGCAATCCGCCTCGATCGTCACCGCCATGTCGGACGGCATCTGGATCGAACGCTCGGGCGCGATCTGGTAGAGCGTGGGCGGACGATCGGGCACGGCCTCCAGGTGGAAGGACTCGGACCTCCAGGTGGAGCTGACCTCGGCGGCCGTCAGCTCGACGTGGTAGTCGCCGCTCTTCCGGAGAGGGAAGGCGGCCGAGAGATGTCCGGGCTCGGTCGCTTCGAGCGAGACGACGGCACCATCGTCGAAGACAAGCCGTCCGGTCGCCTTGGGCAAGCTCGACTCGACTCCCAGGCTGAGGCGTGATCCGGTGAGGGCCGACATGCTGCCGTCGGCCGCGACCTCCTGCTCCGGCGGCATCCGGGTGTAGGCGGGCGGCTCGATCCGCTTCCGGTAGCCGAGAGCGCGGAGCGGATCGATCACGTTCAATCGATAGACCTCGCTGCGCGCGGCGCCGGCAGAAACCGCGTACTCGGTCGCTTCGCCGATCTCGGCCAGCTGACCGTCGAAGGTGGACGCGCCGGCGGCGCCCTTTGCTCCGTTCATCTCGAGCGTTCGCCATGCACCGCCGAGGCCCCGGTAGTGAAGGCGCGCCTCAGCGAGGTTCTCCGGCAGCGTGGCGTGAATCCGAACCGTGCTACCGCGCTCGACCGTGGCGTCACCCGGCTCGACCCGAATGAGGAGCGCGGGCGGCAGCTCGGTCGTGCCCGGCCGAATGATTCGCGCCGAAGAGCTCCGGAAACCGTCGGGCGAGAGAATGAAGAGTACGGCCGCGACGGCGATCGCGGCGGCAGCTCTCCAGGCGGGTGAACGGAGAGAGATCGCCGGCGCCAACTTCGGGTAGTCGATGCGCTCGAGGTTCGAGGCGCCGCGATCCACCACCTGCCGCGCCAGACCCCGCGAAAGCGGATCGTCCAGAGTCGGAATGCGTGCTTCGAGCTCATCGGCGTTCACCAGCTCGTTCTCGCCCAGGCGCAGCCGCTGCTCGAGGTGCCGGAGGAACTGCGGATAGCGAAGGGCGTGACGCCGGAGAAACCGAACCCCG
>CAZZAH010000778.1:0-1979 GCA_964652115.1 uncultured bacterium
CGCGGATCACCGCGCAGACGAAGAGCAGAAGCCCCGCCGCGGGCAAGTAGAGGAAGCGCTCGCCGTAGATCTCTCCGGTCGGAATCCACTGCAGAACCGGCGCGATCCCGAGCAGGAAGATCGTCAAGCCAACCAGGGCGGCCGGCGCGTGCCGTGTCATGCGCGCGGCGGGCCCCGTCTCGCGAGGCGTGCGCAGGATGCGAAGCGCCAGCACCCAGGCGAGCGCGAATCCGGCGAGCAGTACCAGCCCGACCAGCGCGAGCGGAAGCGACAACGACGCGGTGCTCGTCCCATGCGGCGGTTCGGTCGTGAGCGGCCAAGGCAGAACGAGCTGCTTCAGATACGAGGCGAAGAGCGCGCCTCCCTGCAAGAACCGCAGTCCGAGGCTTCCGCGATCCGGCAACGCCGGCCCCGAGCTCCCCGCCAGCACGGTGAAGCGAAGCGCGAGATAGACCGCGATTGCCACGAGCCATCCGATCGGCGAAGGCCGCGCTTCCTTCGTCGGCGTCGTTCGCCGGATGTAGAGCATCACCGCGACGCCGCCGACGATCGCGATCGCCGATTCCTTCGAGGCGAGCGCGGCCCCGAGCGCAAGCGGCCCCGCCCACCCTGCGTGTCTTCGCACCCACAGAGGTCCGCTTCCCGCGAGCAGCGCAAGCGCGGCCATCCCGAAGAAAGCGGCGAGAAGATCGGTGCGTCCCGAGATCCAGAGCACCGCTTCCGAGTAGGCCGGATGAAGCGCGAAGAGTCCGCCCGCGAGGAGCGCCGCGCCTTCACCCAACCCGAGCGCGAGCACGAGCGTCGCCAGGAGCGCCGCCGTCCCCGCGTGAGTCACGACGTTCGCGAGGTGAAAGAGCCACGGCTGCCCATGCGCGAGGACGTACTGCATCGTGTTCGCGATCACCACGACCGGGCGGAAGTAGAGTGACGAGTCGCCGCCGGTCGCGGTGCCCGGCACCCAGCCGTAGCCCTTGCCGAGCGCGGTCGCGAGCCCGCTCCAGGAATGCGCGAGCGGGTTCTCGACGATGAAGTTGATGTCATCCCAGACGAAGCCGAGCGCGACGCTTCGCGCGTAGACCAAGAGCGCGAGGGCAAAGGGGGCCCAGACCGCGAATGCCGCCTCCCGATCGTGCGGCGTCGCGCTCCGCGGCCGACTCTCGGCTCGATTCCGTGCTGCGCGGGAAGCGGTGCTCATCGCGCCGGAAGATACTCGATTCGCCCTCGAGTCGCGATCGGTGTGCGTTCCTCCCGTTCCGCATGGCATGCGTTTCGCGAGCAGGGAAGAGGAAGGCGTCGACGCGACGTCGGCGCTCGAGACTTGAGCGAAGGAGGAGTCCATGCGGAAGCTCGTCTTCGTGCTCGTCGCCGTCTTGGCGGCGGCGAGCCCGGGCACAGGGAATTGCGGACCGGTACTGAATGAGGTGATGGCCGACCCGACACTTGCACGACTGCGACAGGGAAGAGTCCCTCGTAACGCGGCGTGAGCTCGAGCGTTTGCTCATCCAGAGCGCGTGCGTCGAGCAAGAGACGGTGAAGCACCGCGCGCAGTTCTGAGGGGCTCCAGCTCTCGCGTTCCAAATCCTCGGCTACCGCCTGCAGCGTCGCCAGGACCATTTCCGGCGTGATGGTGCGCTCCGTTCGCCGGAACGCCGCCAGCGAGCTCTCTGCAAGCCGGAGGGCCTTCTGCGTGCGACCCAGCTCCGACGCGAGCGCTTCGGTGTCGAGCACCGCACCCGACGCGATCGCGCGCACGATCCCCTGCTCGGAGCGCTTCAAGCGCGCGACCTCCGCCTCGAGGTGTCCCTCGGTCCTCCCGCTCTCTCGTGCGGCCGCGAGCGCGGCGGCGATGCGCTCGGCGATCCCTCTCTGTGCGAGTGAGCGCGCGAGGAAGGCCGCGATCCTCTCGGGCCACCCCTTGACCGCGAGGCGGCCGACTCCGGGACAGGAGCCCGATCCCTCCGGCGCGCGCGGCCGCGTCT
>CAZZAH010000779.1:0-1976 GCA_964652115.1 uncultured bacterium
CATCGCGACGCCGATCGAGCTGCCGCCAGTGGCATAGTCGCGGTGGCAGATTGCGTTCGCGATCGCTTCACGGAATGCGAGCGGTGAGTACGTGGGTTCATCGATGCGTTCCATGCGGCCCGGCTCGAAGCGACCGGCGATCGGCGTGTGGTCGAGGCGCGTAGTCAGGCTCGCGTGGAGCGCGTTGGACTCGCGAGGGTAGTCCCCATCCTCAATCAATGGCCATTAGTCGTGACGACGCTGACGCCAGGAGCTGCTGCGCTTGCAGGGACTCTGCTTTTCGGATGCCCGCACCAGAGTCGGACACGGGCCATCCGACGATGTTTGCGTGGCGGGGCGGCGGCTCACTCGCCGTTACATCAAGTCCCGCCGCCCTGACCCGTGCTGCGAGTAGAACCGCTGCACCATGAATCCGAGTGTTGGGCAGGAATTCACGCGGCCACTCCCAAATCGAAGAGAGGGGCGATCCGCTTCGTCGAACGACAGATTTCTTTCCCTGCGACGTCGGCTGGAACGCATGCGGTCTTACGACCTGGCCATTGAAGTCGTTGGAGGAGGTCAGGTAGCGAATGACCTCTTCCCCGTCGTCGATTGACTCAGGAAGTCCTGAAGGAAGAGGCACGACCCTTAGTCCTCGCGATCGCTTCCAGGATCCTCGGCGAGATCCTCTCTCCGTCGAAAACGCCCACTGCATAGCCACGATCCGCACCATCGAGCCATGCGTAAGCGACCTGGACTCCACGGTGAATCGCTACGCTCACCATTCGCGCGGTTGAGGGAACCCACTCCAGGATTACGGCTCCCTCAGCATCCACTGCGAGCTCGGGCAGCGGCAGCGTGTCGGGAAGCAACCAGAGGAAAGCTTTCGCCCGGGTGAGCGTCAGCAAGTCGACTGGGGCGCGGTCGGGATCTTCAGCCAAATCGTCCCGAGCCTCCTCGACCACACGTCGCAGCTCATGCAGGGCGCGAAGCTTTTCTCCAAAGAACGCGACCGAATCCTCGCGTCGCCGCCAGAAGCTCAAGATCGAGCTGTCGACGAACTTCGCCTCGGCGGAGCAACCCGCTGCCAGCCTCGCCCCCGTCTCTGGCCCACCGAATGTGAGCAGTTCGGTCATGAGAAGAGCTCCAGTGCCTCTTTCTTTAGTGCGCCAGCGAACGCGCGGTTCTTAGCAGCGCGCAAGGATCGAAGCGTGTTCAACAGAGTATCCCAATCGTTTGGCTCGATCTCGCCAGGGTGAGCTGCCTCGATGTCAAGGACCACTGGCAGCGTGTTGCCTTCAGGTGCTTGTGTCGCTAGAGACACCGTCACTCTGTTGTCGGTGCCCCTCTCGAGGGCTGCATACTGAGCCAAGAAGCCGCCGAGCTCGAACTCATACTCATCTGGGAGTCGAGGTCCGAGCTCCAGGTAGCCCTCCAAGCTCTGTCGCGAGTCCCCCTGCGGTAGCAGGATTCGATTGATGTACCGAAGGTGAACGTTCCGCACTAATAGCGGCTTAGCGAGGCGGAGGAACTGGTCCCAGGCCCACTGAATCTCCGGGACATAGTCATCGAACCCGCCATACGGAGCCATCTTGTTGAAGGAGAGCCCGTCCGATCGAACCTGGACAATCTTCCCTTCGTCCTCGCTCAGGAACATGTACGCGACGAGGTCATGGTCTTCTGTGATCTCCGGCGCGGAGGTCGAGGAGAAAGAGAGTGTTTGCCGTTGGCGAAAGCGAGTCCGAGCCTTGGGGTATTGCTGCGCATAAATCCCATGAGCCGCCGGGGCAACATCCTGAAGCCGCCACCCTTCCGGGAGGTCGCAGTCGAAGTCGATCACCGCCTCGACGATCGGCGGTCGAGTCAGCTTTGGAAGTGGTCCCTTCATGTCGTGGTCCTGGGCATGAGGCATCTTAACCCACCTTCAGCTGCGGAAACCCTCGAGCTATGCCTTCCCACCCGTGTGTGCGCCTTCTGCGCGTCGCGCGGATTGAATG
>CAZZAH010000780.1:0-1974 GCA_964652115.1 uncultured bacterium
GCCGATCGGGGTGCGTCTCCGCGACCGGTCGGTCCTCGTAGGGGATCGTGTCGTAAGGGTCGGGTCCGCTCATAGGCTGTGTAAGGTAGCACCAGCGAGGCCGACCATTGAAAGCCGCAGCCCGCCCCTCACGGCAAGGTGACGACGATCGCCGTGCAGCGCGCCGAACCCACTCGACGGTAGCCGTGCGGCACCGTCGAGTCGAAGTAGGCCGAGTCGCCGGCCTCCAACTGATGCTCCTCGGCTCCGACGGTGAGCGCGAGCTTGCCGCTCATCAGATAGAGGAACTCGACGCTTCCGTGGCTGTGCGGCCGCACGTGATCGGGCGTGAGCGGCTGGAACTCGGCCAGGTAGGCGCTCAGCTTCCGGTTGTTGGCGGCGAAGTCGAGCGACTCGAATTCGTAGGCGACAGGTCCCCCGCCCGGTGATTCGGGGAAGCGCGTCCGCTCCGCCTTCCGAACGATCGCGACCGTGCTTTCCTTTCGATCGATCGAGAAGAAGTGATCGAGCCCCACGCCGAAAACGATCGCGATCCGGAGCAACGTCGGCAGGGTTGGGAAGAGCTTCCCTCGTTCGATCTTCGAGAGCAGCGCCGGCGAGAGCGCCGTATGCCGACCGAGCTCCACCAGCCCCATCTTTTTCCCGAGTCGGAGCGCTCGGAGCTTTTGCCCGATGCGATACGACTCCAGCCCCTTGGTCAGCGTGTTCGAGAGCATCTGTCCTCCCTTTGAGTCAGGGTCAAATCCTCGCACGCATGGGTCGCCACAGTAAAACTACTTTTATCACTGAGCACAATTGCACGAAATTAAAATCTGTTTTCAGCATACTACCTGGTTCGGCAAAGGGCGACAGCCAAAGAGCCGACGGCACAAGCAAGAATCCGGAGGACACTCATGAAAAAGCTCGACGTTTTGGTGGCCACCCTCGTGATCGTGGGCGCTGTGAACTGGGGCCTAGTCGGCCTTGCCAAGTTTGACCTGGTCGCCACCCTCCTCGGACTCCGGTTCGGCGAGACCTCGGCGCTGACCAGCGCGGTCTACCTCCTGGTGGGAGCGGCCGGCGTGTACCAGGGCCTCTTCTGGAAGGGCATCCAGCGCCGTTGGCAGCCGGCCCGCGCGACCGTGAACCCGCGGTAGCCGAGCGATCGCTCTGGCCGCATCACACGAGCTTGCAGCACCAATAGTCACTCCCCAATGGACACCGCACGGAAGGAGCTCCACGTGAAGACCCACAGGATTCAGTCGATCGCCGTACTCGCCGGATGCGCACTCATTCTCGCGAGCGGACTCACCCTGGCAGGACAGAACAACACAACCAAGGAGGCAAAGAAGATGAGCACGAGCGTAGTGAAGCCGATGGACATCGTCGATACCGCGGTCGCGGCCGGATCATTCAAGACCCTCGCCGCCGCCCTCAACGCGGCCGGCCTGGTCGAGACCTTGAAGGGGAAGGGACCGTTCACGGTCTTCGCCCCGACCGATGAGGCCTTCGCCAAGCTGCCGGCGGGAACCATCGACACGCTGCTCAAGCCGGAGAACAAGGAGAAGCTCGCCGCCATCCTGACCTACCACGTCGTCGCCGGAAACGTGATGGCAAAGGACGTGGTCGCTCTGAAGGAGGCCAAGACGGTGAACGGTCAGTCGCTCACCATCGCGGTCAAGGATGGCGTGGTCATGGTCGACCAGGCGCGCGTCGTCAAGACCGACATCGAAGCGACCAACGGCGTGATCCACGTGATCGACAGCGTGGTGCTGCCCAAGTAAGCGACCTCTCGCGGACAGTCCTAGTACACGGGGCGCCGCCTACCAACCGGTGGGCGGCGTACCGCTGCCGAGCCGCAACTCGATCCATCCGCTCCCGCCGCCTCTCCAGCTAGAGTCCTCGATTCAGTCCGACGCTCCTATGTGGCGCCTGCACTCGTGCCGTCTTGACTTTCGATCGTATCCGAATAATTATTCGACCATGATTTCAGGG
>CAZZAH010000781.1:0-1974 GCA_964652115.1 uncultured bacterium
GGAACCACGTTCCAAGGACGCCAGGTCGAGCCGAGCGACGATCACTCGCCGTCTCCCGGCACGGAGTGCTATGTCACGGGCCAAGGCCCTCAGGGCGGCTCGGCAGGTCAGGGGGATGTCGACGGCGGATGCGTGAACCTGAGGACGCCCTTCTATGACCTCTCCGCCTTGACCGGTGCGATCGTTCATTACTGGCGCTGGTTCGCGATGGAAGTCGATCCCGCGGGATCGTTCAAGGTCTTCGCCACCGGCGATGGCGGGCAGTCGTGGGTCTTGCTCGAGTCGATCACCAGCGGGCAGAACACGTGGACCGAGGTGACCCGCGACCTCACGCCTTTGATCCCCTTGGGAGCTCAGGTGGCGTTCGTCTTTCAGGCCTGTGACAACGGCACCGACAGCTTCCTCGAAGCGGCGGTCGATGACTTCGCGATCGAGCGCGTCGGACCGCCCACCGGTGTCGAACCGCCGCGCGTGCTCGAGAGCGCGTTGCTGCCCTCTCGGCCGAATCCAGCGCCGGGAAGCACGACCATCGTCTTCCGCTTGGCGCGAAGCGGTCCGGCGCGCGTGACGATCTTCGACGCGGCGGGTCGACGTGTTCGCACGCTCGCCGATGGGCACTTCGGCGCCGGCGAGTTCCGCATTCCTTGGTCCGGAGACGATGACCAAGGTCGTCGCCTCCCGGGCGGCGTCTACTTCTCTCGCTTTGAAGGTCCCGGCATCTCGAAGGAGCGACGCGTCGTGCTCCTTCGAGACCGGGGGGGCGTCCGTTGATCGCTATGTAAGAGAACATCGGAGGGGGAATGAATTGTACAACCATGCCGATCCGCATCGCCGGTTGCGTCGTGCTCGCGCTCGCGACTCTGGCGATAAACACCGCGGAGGCGAGGATCGGAAGTGAGCCGAGGCGGCCATGGATCGCGCCGCTCCCCACGCCCGGCGATTTGCCCGATGATCATTGGCAGGCACCCAATCCGAGCGGCGCGCGCATCGACACGGTCGACTTCGGATCGTACGACGCGCAGAGCGGGAAGGCGGTGATGGGCGAAACGTGGACGTGGGACCACGGCCTCCCCGATCCGCTCGAGGGTTGGACGAGCGAGGACCTCACCGCTTCCATCGGGGCATTTCGCCGGATCTCGACCGCGACCTGGGCTGGACATCAAAACGCGGTGGCAGCGCCGGTCCCGGTCGGCGTCGGCGCGCTGTGGGCGGGCAAATACGAAGACGAAGCGGACGCGCTCTGCTGGAGCGGTGGACTTGGCTACGGCAACTCCTGGGCGATCGGCATCGGGTCTCCCGCGCTGACCTATACCGGCTCGGGCAACGTTCAGATCAGCTTGCGGTACTTTACCGACACCGAGTCGTGCTGCGATTACGCCTCGGTCAAGGTCGCCTTTCCCGATGGCGCGGAGATCAACCTCACGCCCTCCGACCTTTACGGCCAGATCGGCGACCCATCCATCGGCGACTACAAGACCTTCACCGCGACTCTCACCTCTTTCGAGCTCGTCGGGCAGACCAGCTTCCGTCTCGTCTTCGAGTTTCACTCCGACCCCGGTTGGTCGGACGAAGATGGCGGCTACGCGACCGACTACGGACCCTTCTCGGTCGACGATGTGGCAGTGACCGGTGCAGTGGTGGGTGGAAATCGGTTCTGGGGATTCGAAGCAGGTGACGACGGCTTTGCCGAGACCACCTCACCCATCGGGAAGCAGATGGGGGTCGCGCCGTACGCCGGCTACAACATTCCGATCACCTGCGGCTGTCGCCTCGAGGGAAACGTGCTCGAGATGCACGACGATACTGGGCACCATCCGGAGAAGCAGTTTGAGTACGCCTGGTCGCCGCCCGCCGATCGCACGGCACTTGGACCGAGCTACGACGCGATCTTCGCGGATTGGGATGTCTACGAGGACCTTCCCACGGCCAATGGCGTGCTCTTCACCTGGCTCTGGCGTTACTACCCGGTGATCT
>CAZZAH010000782.1:0-1972 GCA_964652115.1 uncultured bacterium
TGCGCCGCCGAGCGCGGCCACTCGAGGCCGCGGCCTCTTCCAACTGAACGAAAGGAGCTGAACATGCGTTCGATTGGTCCCGCATTCACGATTGCCGTCGCCACGCTGGTGGCGGCGACGACGACGCACGCCGCAAGCGAGCTCGACCTCCGCGAGGCGACGAAGCCGAGCCAAAGCGGCGGCTACGCGCTTCGCTCGACCCTCACGCTCGGAGGACCCGACGCGCCCGACGAGGCGCAGTTCTTCGAGAAGCTCGGCCGGATCGGGGTCGACGCCGACGCGCAGGGCAACGTCTACGTCCTCGACAACGGCAACCTCCGCATCCAGGTCTTCGACGCGTCGGGCAAGTTCCTCCGCAGCTTCGGCCACGAGGGCGAAGGCCCCGGCGAGTTCAAGATGCCGAGCTGCTTCTCGGTCAACGCGGAGGGCGACGTCGCTCTCTTCGACATGATGACCCAGCGCGTGAGCGTGCTCGACTCCGAGGGCAAGCTGCTTCGCGACCGCATCGTCGATCGACCGGTGAAGGGACTGCTGCTTCGCGACGACGGGAGCCTCGTGCTTGCCTACGGCGGCAAGGTCGCGCCCAAGTTCGAGGCGCTGAGCGCGAGCAACGCGTCGCTCTGGCAATACGGTGGCGAGCCGCCCAAGGAGCAAGGCGGCCGCGGGTTCAACTTCGAGATCTCGACCGGCGGTGAAGGCCAGCTCGTCGGCGGCGCGCGCGACCTCGTCGTCTGCGGCCTCGATCAGGAGTACGGCCTCTTCGCGATCGAGAACGGCGCGCCGAGCATCGGCTGGAAGCGCCCCTTCGAGCGCCAGGCGATGCCGAGCATGGAGGAGATGGCCCGCGCGCGCGGCAAGGAAGACGGCGAGAGCAGCGGCCCGCGTCAGGTGGTAATGATCCGCCACGAGGACGGCGCGAACGGCGTCAGCACCTCCGTTCAGACCGGTCACGCCGGCGAGAAGCAGATCACGCTCCACTCCGACGACATCGCCGACATGATGCCGAAGTTTCAGCCCGACCTTCGCGGCTTGCTCGTCTGGCCCGACGGAAGGATCTGGGCCATGACCTCGGAGAAGCACGGTGATAAGGTCGTGACCGATGAATGGAGCAGGAGCGGCGAGTACCTCAAGAGGTTCGAGTTGAGCGGCGAATACGACTGGCTCGAGATCGGCGCCGACGGCGCACTCTACGGCTTAACCCACGACAAGGACGACTTCCCCATCGTGCATCGGCTGACGGTCGATGCCGAGTAGGCGGACCCTCAGGATGCCTCAGGCATGACGCTCAAGGTTCGACTCACCGCCATGATGGGCTTCCTCCTCATGGCGGTGATCGCGCTCCAGTTTCTCCTGGCCGAGCACGAACGGCGCTCGATGGAGGATCGCCTCTCGCGCCTGGGCTCGGACGTCTCGCGCGGGACGCGGCAAGTGGTGGAGCGTGCGCGGAGCTTCCAGTGGTCGCTCACTGATAGCACGTTCGACGTCTCCACACCTCCACCCTCCGCGCGGGCGGAGTCGCTCCTCCTACGGTTGCATGCTTCCGGCGGCGACACCTTGATCGAGGAGTCGAACGAGATTTCCACCCGCGTCTTCGTCAAGCGATTCACTCCGCATGCGCCGCGCTTGCCGAAAGCCGCCGAGCCCGGCGCCGCCTTCGTCATGCTCGAGGACAGCGTGCGCTCCGGCGACGGCCGCGCCATCGTGCGCAAGATCGAGCGACAGCTTCCGAGCGACTCGGTCGAGGTGATCGTGAAGCGGTTCTTGGGCGACGCGAAGCTCGACTCGCTTCACGCCTTCGTCTTTCAGCTGCATCCCGATGACGAGGGCAACGCCGCCTTCGTCGCGGCCGGGACGGGGACGCGCCCACGCACCGACGTGGTGGTGAACCTGCCGCTCCCCTTGCGTGGCCTCGACTCCATGTACGCGGTCGAGATGCGCTTCCCCACCGATGATCTCCTGGCCGACCTCGCGC
>CAZZAH010000783.1:0-1972 GCA_964652115.1 uncultured bacterium
TGAGCTTTCACGGCCCTCTGCTCCTCGATGCCGTGACGCTTCAGATCGACGAAGGGGAGCGCATCGGCTTGCTCGGGCGAAACGGCGCGGGCAAGTCGACGCTCTTGAAGGTGCTGGGCGGAACGCTCAAGCCGGATGAGGGCGAGGTGACGCGGCAGCTCGGCCTGCGCGTCGCCGGTCTCGAGCAGGATGTGCCGCTCGATCTGATCGGCACGGTGCGCGCATCGATCTTGGAGCGCTGCGGCGTCGCGACGAGCGAGCATCCGTGGGAGATCGAAACGCGCGTCGATCAGCTGATCGAGGCGCTGATGCTCGATCCTGATGCGTCGATCCCCGAGCTCTCCGCCGGATCGAAGCGGCGTGTGCTGCTCGCGACCGCGCTCGCTCTCGATCCCGACGTGCTCCTGCTCGATGAGCCGACCAACCATCTCGACATCGAGGCGATCACGCATCTCGAGTCGGTGCTGGAGAAGCGGCGCGGCGCGCTCGTCTTCGTCACGCACGACAGGAGCTTTCTCCGCCGCGTCGCCACCCGCATCCTCGACCTCGACCGCGGTGCGATCCGGGGCTACCGCACCGGCTACGACGACTACCTCGACAAGCGCGAGGAAGAGCTCCGGATCGAAGCCGGGCAGTCGGCGGTCTTCGACAAGCGGCTCGCGCAGGAAGAGGCGTGGCTTCGCCGCGGCATCAAGGCGCGACGCACGCGCAACGAGGGCCGCGTCCGCGAGCTGCAATCGATGCGCGAGGAGCGAAACGCACGGCGCGAGCTCGCCGGCCGCGTGAGCGCGCAGATCCAGGAAGCCGAGCGCTCGGGCAAGATCGTCCTTCGCGCACGCGACGTCGGCTTCGCGTACGAGGGCGTGCCGATCGTCCGCGGCCTCACGACGACCGTGCTGCGCGGTGACCGCGTCGGCATCATCGGCCCGAACGGCTGCGGCAAGACGACGCTCCTTCAGCTTCTGCTGGGCGAGCTGCCACCGCAGACCGGTATGGTCGAAGGGGGCGTCAAGGTGGAGGCGGCGCACTTCCAGCAGCTCCACGACGTGCTCGATCCGACCAAGACCGTCTTCGACAACGTGGCCGACGGGCGCGAGGTCGTGACCATCGGCGGCATCGACAAGCATGTCGTCGGCTACCTGCGCGAGTTCCTCTTCAGCAACGAGCAGATCCAGGGGCCGGTGCTCAAGCTCTCGGGCGGAGAGCGGCGACGCCTTCAGCTCGCGCGCCTGCTCGCGCGGCCGAGCAATCTCCTCGTGCTCGATGAGCCGACCAACGATCTCGATCTGGAAACGCTCGAGCTGATGGAGGATCTGCTGCTCGCGTTCCAGGGGACGCTGCTGGTCGTGTCGCACGATCGCGAGTTCCTGAACAACGTTGTGACCTCGACCATCGCGTTCGAGGGCGACGGTGTCTGGCGCGAGTATGTCGGCGGCTACGACGACTGGCTTCGACAGCGGAAGGAGCCGGAGCGTCCGGCGCGGAAGCGCGCGAGCGATGGATCGTCTGGCGAAGGCCGCGGCAGCGGGGATGGCGGCGGTCGCGCGACCAAGGCACGGCGACTCGGCTTCAAGGAAACACGCGAGCTCGAAGCACTGCCTGCGAAGATCGAGGCGCTCGAGTCCGAGAAGGAGCGGTTGATCGCGCTCCTCGCCTCGCCGGCGCTTTACACCTCGCGCATCGACGAGGTGGCGCCGACCAAGGCACGCCTCGGCGCGGTGGAGCTCGAGATCCACGCCGCGATGGATCGCTGGCTCGAGCTCGAGAGCATCCGCGCGGGCGAGTGACTGAGCGTTGCGTCGAGGCAGCGAGCGTACTCGGGTAAGGCTACCTTCGGCAAGCCGTCGATTCTGGCTACCGCATCGTGGCGGGCACACGTCAGGCTAAGCAAACTCAGATCGCAACGAACAATACAGAGGCAAACAAGTGTCGGCGGATGCCCCTCAATTCTTAGATGGCGCAGAGATCGAGC
>CAZZAH010000784.1:0-1968 GCA_964652115.1 uncultured bacterium
CGAGCGGGCGCTGCAGACTCGAAACCGGCACTCCGAGCTCACGCGCGAGCTCGCTCCGATACCAAGCACGCTCGGGACGAAGGAGAGTGACGACGAGGATCCGCTCCTGAAGCGGAGCGAAGAGGCGACTTGCTCGGTGACTCATTCTGCGTCAATCCTGACGCAACATGCATCAATTCGCAAGCCTGGGAATTGACGTGCGGGTGCATTCTCCGAATCGGACTGGCACAATGTCGCTATCCTTAGCGCGCGATCGAACCGGCTTCACCAGGAGGGCGAGATGCTTCCGCTGCACAAGCTTCCATCACGACTCACCGGACTGATCCTGCCGCTGGCCTTGGGTCTGGCGACTGCGTTGTCCGCGCTGCCGCTTCACGCCGAAGACTGGACCAACGCCGGCGCCAACGCCGGCAGAAACAGCGCGGTCCAATCGCCGAGCCCGAGCACCGCGACCTCGCGTTGGTCGGGCGGCCGAAGCTCGCTCATCTCGTGGTCGCTGATGACCGACGCGACCAAGGTCTACACCGTGCGCCAGCCGAAGTGGCCCGACCAGCAGCCGAACGACGCCTTCATCGTGGCGATGAACCTCACCGACGGCGCGGAGCAGTGGGCGAAGGTGCTCCCCTACGTCGCGGGTGACTGGATTCCGTGGATCGCGGGCGTGCGTGACGGGCGCGTGTATTGCTCGCGATCCGGTAACGGTGCCTCGGTGTCGGCGAAGATGTACGCGCTCAGCGCCGTCGACGGCAGCACGCTGTGGCAATCGGCCGATCTGCAGGACTCAGGTCCGTATGACGGCGTGGTCTTCGCGCCCGATGGCGATCTGCTCGTCGCGTCTTTCCAGGACATCTGGCGCATCAACGCGGAGGACGGCGCGACAGTCTGGCATGCGACGCGCGTCGGCTCAGTCAGCGGCAACTGCGGCGGCGCGCTCTCCGGCAACAGCCTTTACGTCGCCGACGCCGCGGTCAACGGCCACGTGATCGTGCGCTACGACGCGACGACCGGCGCGCGCCTCTATCAGAGCGAGCTCATGCCCGGCTTCACCATCCAGAACACGCCGATGGTCGGGCCCGACGGCACCGTCTACCTGAACCGCGCGCAGAACAACGTGTCGGTCGACTTCTATTACGCGTTCACCGACAACGGCTCAAGCTTCCTGTTCAAGTGGAAGGTGGGCGGGATGAGCGGCGCGGGTGCGGAGCTCGGCGTCGGACCTGATGGAAGCGTCTACGTGATCACGCCCGGACCGAAGCTCACGCGCCTCGATCCTGATGACGGCGCGATCGTGAATCAGACGCCGGTGCTGACCGGATTCCTTTCGGCCCGCTTCGCCATCGACCGTACGGGACGCGTCTTCTTCTCGAACGGCGGCGCGGCAACCGGACGGGTCTACTCGTATGAAGCGGACCTGACGCCTCGATGGAACGTGGCGGTGGCGAACATCAACATCGGTGGGCCTGCGCTCGCGAGCGACGGCACGCTCCTCGTGTCGGGTTCGGGCACCGATGTGCGCGCGTACTTCACGCCGACGGTCGACGTGCCTGAGCTTGTCCTCGACGCGAGCTCGCTCTTCGCCTCGCCCAACCCCTTCGCGCGCGACACCTCGATTCGCTTCACGTTGCCGCGCGAGAGCACGGTATCGCTCGAGGTCTTCGACGCGCGCGGCGCCCGCGTGGCGCGTGTGCTCCAGGGCGAGCCGATGAACGCCGGAGCCCACGCGATCGAGTGGGACGGACGCTCGAACGGCGGCGCGCTGCCGTCGGGTGTTTACTACGCGAGGCTTCGCGGCGGCGCGCTCGATCAGACGGAGCGGCTGCTGCTGGTTAGATAACGGAGAGCTACGATGCCTCGTCACTCGATGCTCGCGTTCGCTTGCCTCGCTCTGTTCACCTCTCTGGTCGCTGCGCCCGCCGCGGAGAGCGACAGCAGGAATTTCTACCCACGCGGCGATGGTCAAATCGGAGC
>CAZZAH010000785.1:0-1965 GCA_964652115.1 uncultured bacterium
GTCGAGGCGCGCCGAGAGGTCAAGTCTGGAAGGGATATCGACGAGCGCCTAGAGTCCCGCCGATGTCGATGCTTCGAGATTTTCTGCGCCGCCTTGCGCGCCCCAATGCGGGCGCGGGGCACTCCGTTCCGCGGGAACGCCGGATCGACGGCCATCGCGTGGTCGAGGATCTGGGTGCGCAGATCTTCACGCTGAGCCTTCGCGCGAATCGGGCGAGCTCGGCGGGACCTTCCGGCTCGGTGGACCATCCGGGCGAACGTTTGCCCGAGCCTTGTCTCGCGTCGGTTGCGTCGGATGGCTTCGTCGGCGGGGCGGTGTTGGCAGAGAAGGCGCGACGCTTCGATCAACGACTCCTCGCGAGCATCGAGCGCGTGGCGTACCTCGGTGCCGGCGACTTCGCGGGGCGTAACGCGTTCCTTCGCGCCCTCGCGCGCGCGGTCGCGGGGACGGTGAAGCCGGATGAGGCGGTGCTTACGCTGATGACCGCGGCTCGCGTCGGCGGCGCAGGACTGCCGGAGCCATTCGGTTCTCTTGCCCAGGCGCGCGCGCAAGCGGCGATCGCGGCAACCGCTCCTCCGACCGGCATCTTCACCAGCTCGCGTGAGCTCGAGTCGATCCATCGCCAGCTCGCGATGCTCGAGGCGCCGCTCGATGGGCTTGGTGGAATCGGCCGGATGGTCGAGGTACTTCGCTCCGACGGAGAGATGGCGGGGTCGCTTCGGCGGCTCCAGCAGCTGCGTCATGGGCTCGAGAATCCGTCCGCGAGCGCGACGCTGCTCGATCTCCTCACCGAAGGTGCCGTGCCGCGCGCGGTGCCGCTCTTCTCGCCGCGGCAACGCTTCGTGCGAAGGCTCGAGGAGAAGCTGCTGCCTGACGGAGTGCCCCCCGGCGATCCGCACGCGCGCTTCGATGCGCTCCTCCGCCGCCTTCGCGCGCAGACGATCACGCCCGGACCGGACTCGGGATGGCACGACTGGTTGGCGTGGACGCTCGAGCCGCTCGCGCGTCCGGAGACGATGCCCGAAGCCGCGCGGCTTCGCCTCTCCGATCCCTATCGCGCGTCGGTGCTCGAGATCTTGCGGAGCGCGCTCGAGGCGCCGTCGTCGGTGCGGTTGGGCGCGCCGCCGCTCGAATCGCATGAAGCGCTCGATCCGCCGAGCGTGATCATCCGGCCCAATCTTCGGGTCGAGCCGCTCGCGACCTACTACCTGCGCCGCGGGCTCGGCTATCGCTTCCTTCATCAGGCGCTGGTCGACGTGCTCGGCGAAGGCACGCTCGCTTCACTGACGCGCGAGACCGCGGAGGGCGAACCGAAGGGAATCCGCGATGAGCTCCGCGAGATGGAGGCGCTCTTCCTGGGCGCGTTCGCGGTCGCGTGCGAGGACATCGGGATGAAGGTCGACCCGTCGCTCGGCGCCGAGCCGGGGCCGCTGCTTCGTTGGATGGAGACCCCCGACGCGGATCTCGCGCGCGACTCGCGTGAGCTGGTGCCGATCGAGCTCGATCCGGCGCGCGGGCGAATGCGGGCGCTGCTCTTTCTGGGCTGGCGGCAGCGCTGGCTCGAGATCGGGTACCTCTCGCCGCCGCCCGCCAGCGTGTTCGACGCGAATGAGCGACTTGTACACGAACGCGGAATTCGCTTCGAGGAGCAGCTCGTGCGAGTTCCGGCGCCGGTCGCGCTCGAGGTCTACGTCGACGCGCCGATCGCGCGCTCCGCGCTGCGCGAGCTCGGCGATCGCGCGGGGTCGGTCGAGGAGCTGGTCCACGGATTGGGCTAGCGAAAGCGTCCCTTGATCACACCCCAAGTCGAGCGCTGCCCCGGAAGCTGATCGCGCGTGCCGCACGGCGACGGATCGCAGACCGTGCCTGCGCCAAGATACCGCCCGCGTTGCGCGCACGAGAACGCGTCGAGGATGTAACAGGCGCCGTCGGAAGCGCAGCAGGCGCCGCGCTCGGCCGGTGCGC
>CAZZAH010000786.1:0-1591 GCA_964652115.1 uncultured bacterium
CCCCAGCGTCAGAGTTCAACGACAGCCAGGAGCGGGACGACCCGGACTGGATGATCGTCGAGTCGGAATTCATCGCCCGCTGGAACGCACTGGAGGGCGTCGCCACGCATCACGGCAACGCGCTTGAGGGCACGAAGCTGTGCCGGCCGTTCCGTGAAGCCTGGCGTGATCCTGGATGGCGCGAGAGGGCATTCAAGGCCATGGCCAAGTTCCCGCTCGAGAGCGGCTCGACGATCAGCCTGAGAAAGTTCCTGGAACCAACAACCATCGATGAGATCCTCGGAGGTGTGCATGACTTCACCCGCGGCCGATCCCGTTCCAGAAACGGAAGCGACCCCACCCGAGTCCAGTCCGCCGGAACAGACGCCGACTTCGCGGCCCTCGCTGATCGTGTCTCAGGATCACATCCGTGACGCGCCAGACGGGCTCGACGCCGACTGGGAGAAAGTCGTCCCCGCGCTGCGAGGCGCGTTCCGCGACGCCGTCCGAGAAGCGACCTGGCCGATGTACCTGTGGGGACCGCAGGGGCGCGGCAAGACCTGCGCGGCGGCTGCTTTCTACCGGAAGGTGCGGAGTGAACCGAAGTGGATCGACCTGCAGCGGTTCGTCCGAACGGTGCAGAGAACGCGCACGTCGCACGACGGCCGCATCTACGACTTCACGCAGCACGGGTCGACGGAGGGTGACCTCTGGCGGAAGTTTGTTGAGAGCCCGGAAGTGGTGTTCGTCGACGACGTCGGGATCCGGTCACCGTCCGAGTCGGTGTTCGAGATCGTGTACGAACTCGTCAACCGTCGGGCGAAGCGGCCGACGATCTACACGAGCAACGTGGCGCCGAAGGACCTGCATCGAGTTTACGACGGCCGCGTTGCGAGTCGGATGCTGTCAGGAGTGGCGATCGAGATCACCGGCGAGGACCGCCGGCTGACGAACCTGAAGATGGTCCGAGTGTGAGGGAGCGCATGACCTGCCCGAACTGCAAGTCGGAAATGAAACGAGAACCGAACGAACCGACGTTCGGTGTGATCACTGCGCGAGCGAGTGGCAGCTCACGCCGAGCGGCCACATTCGCCGGCTTGTGGAGAAACGCCAGGACGTCCGCCGGGACTAACCCACGCGGCATGTTGCCGCACCCGACGCAACCGGGCGTCCTGGTGTTTTGTGATCACCAGTCACCGTCCAGAGAACGGCAGTTGTGATTTTGCGGCCGAAGCGTAGCGGTCGCAGCGGGTTGTGGCGCGAGATGCGTAGGAACGAACAAATGACTTCTGCTACCGCGACTGCCGTGAAAGAGCGTCCGATCCTGTTCTCGGGGCCGATGGTGCGGGCGATCTTGGACGGTCGGAAGACGCAGACGCGGCGGTTGCTCACTCCGCCATCGCCTTACGACTTTGGTGACTCCGAAATCGACGTGCTCTGGGCCACCGGCCAGATCCATTGCCCAAAGGGAATTGTTGGGGATCGCCTCTGGGTTCAAGAGTCATTTCGCGTTCACAGGTCATTTGATCGTGAACGTCTGGCCGGAAAGGGATGGCGCACGACTGTGTTTGAGGCCGACTCGCCGCACGAATTTGACCACTGGGGAAAGTTG
>CAZZAH010000786.1:1601-1961 GCA_964652115.1 uncultured bacterium
GCCCTGGACGGTTCATGCCGCGTGAGTATTCGCGAATCACGCTAGAGATCGTCGGCGTCAAAGTGGAGCGCGTCGCGGACATTTGCGAACGGGATGCGTACGCCGAAGGAGTGACGATCCGTGAGGCATGGAAGATCGGCGGCAGCGGGAAGAACGCCAATTCGAGAAACGAGGCCCGCTGTGAGTTTCGAGACTTGTGGAACAGCTTGAACGCCAAGCGTGGCTTCAGCTGGGAAGCGAACCCCTGGGTCTGGGCGATCACGTTCAAGCGAGTCTAGTAGCTCACCATCACCGTTCGCGGCTGTCGCGATAACGAGGGTAGTGACTTACTTGACGCATCACGTTCTCTTCGGAACGAAT
>CAZZAH010000787.1:0-1960 GCA_964652115.1 uncultured bacterium
CGAGGCGATGGACCTCTTCTTACCGCACGAGGACTACGGCGACGACGACTGACCCTTCGTCAAGAACGCTAGGCTCGACGCCGAAAACAACGAGAGGACCGATTGGCTCCTCACGTGTGAACGGGTGCGAGCGGGGCTGGAATGACGCTTTGGGCTTGGCGCAATGTCCGCCGGCACGGACCCGCGCTCTTCGAATTCATCATCGGCGTGCTGCTCTACTTCGGGGCGGGTCAGCTCGCGTCCCTGCTTGCGCCTGAAGGGACGATCGCCTCTCCCATCTGGCCGCCGGCCGGGCTCGGGGTGCTCTGGCTCTGGCTTCGCGGGCCGAGCCGCCTGCCCGGTGTCTTCCTCGGCGCATTCCTCTCGGATTCAGCGACCGTGCTCAATCACTCGGGGATGTCCGCGCCGAGCGTGATTCTGATCGGCACCTACTCCGGCCTGAGCGCAACCTTCGAAGCGGCTCTCTGCGTGTGGCTCGCGCGACGCGGAACCGATGGGCGCGGCCTCGCCACCCCGCGGGGAATCGCGCGCTTTCTCTTCGCCGCGCTGCTGAGCTCCGCCCTGGCCGCCGCGTTTGGCGCGCTCGCGCTCCAGGCCTCCGGTAACTCCCCCGCCAGCATCTGGAGATTCTGGGCGACCTGGGGACTGGGCGACCTCACGGCTATGACGGTGCTGGTGCCGGGGCTCGCGCTCTGGGCGATGCGCGGTTCCGTTCGCGCGAAGGGATCGATGACGCGCACCGGCACCGCGTTGGTGGCGTCGATCGGCGCGCTCGCGATGATCGGATTGGTCTGGCCGAGGCTCGCCGGAGTGGCCTTCATCGCGCAGGCGGTTCTTCTTCTCGCGCCGACGCTGCGGGTCGAGGTGGCTCGGGCGACCGTCGCCCTCCTCATGCTCGTCGGCTGGTCGGTGTGGGCGACCGCGCGAGGCGAAGGACCGCTCGCGACGCATGGCCCGACGGACGCCTTGATCGCGATCGATGCGGAGATCTGCGTCATCGCGGCGACGATGTGGTTGCTGCGGGCGCGAGATTGGAGTCACGAGACGTCGGAGCCAACGGCGGGCGGCGCGCGGATGGCATCGCGATGGTGGTCCCCGGAGCTTCGCGAGCATCGACGACGCGGCGCGGGGATGGAGATCCGACCGGCACTCTTCGTCGCCGGCGCCGGGCTCGCCGCGACGCTCCTCACCTGGCAGATGGTTCGCCAGGAGGACGACCGGCGACTCGCCGAGACCACCGCGCGAATCGCGAACACCATTGCGGACGAGATGGAGCGAGAAGCCGAGCATCGGATCCGGAGCCTTGAGCGCATGCGCTCTCGCTGGGAGCTCAGCGGCGGCATCTCGCACCACGAATGGGAGGTGGATGCCCTCAACGTCACGCGTGACCTCAGCGGAGAAACAGCGATCGAGTGGGCCGATTCGACCGGATGCATCCGTTGGATCGTGCCGCTTGCCGGCAATGAGGCGGTACTTGGGGTCGACCTCAACTTTGAGGTTCGCCGGAGGCAGACGCTGCTTGCCGCGCGATCTTCCCGCGAGACGCGCGTGACGCCGAGCCTTCCACTCGTTCAAGGCGGGCGGGGGTTTCTCGTGATCACCCCACTCTTTCCCGGTGGGCGTCTCGACGGTTATCTCGCCTCGGTGTTCCGTGTCGACCAGCTCGCGAGCCTACCGTCGGGCCGACAGCTCGAGGGCTTCGCCTTCAGCCTGCTCGAGGACGGGCAGCCGATCTACGAATCGGAGGCGCGCGGCGCGGCATCGGCACCGAGCGGCTCGCACGCCTTTCATTGCCGAAACGCGGTTTGGGAGCTCCGGCTGACGCCGACCGAGGCGAGCCTCGAGGCCTCGCGCTCGCGCGCCGCGCCGGCGGTGATGGGGTGCGGGACGCTCCTCAGCGCGCTCCTCTCGCTGCTGGTCTACCTCCGCTTGGAGGTCGCGGTGCAATTGCGTCGCGAGG
>CAZZAH010000788.1:0-1950 GCA_964652115.1 uncultured bacterium
CCGAATTCTCGGCATCATTTCCTTTCCTCCTGGAGGCGGAGTGGCCTGGAGCGCCGCGCCGAGATCGGCGGGGGGGATAGCGCCCCGGGGGTCCTTAGAAGTTTCGACTCGCGGAGAGGGCAGCTTGAGAGGCATGGCCGATCGAAAAAGGCGCGGCGCAGCCTCATCTCGTGACGCCGGGCCCTTTCCTGCACGGCAAGGCGGATGGTTCATCGGTGCCCGAAGGGGAAACTTCGATCGCCTGCCGGACCGGAGCGAGGATTCGCGACTATCTGGATGCCAGGAGGGGACTAGGCCCACTCCGCTTCGGCCTGATCGAGCGCGCAGCGGGCCGCGCCCAGGAGCGCCGTCTCCTGATTCAGGATCACGGAGACCGACATCGCTTCGAGCACGGGACGCAGGCGCCCCTTGTCGAGGAAGGCGGCGAGGAAACGACCGTCGAGCATGCGGGGGAGGTTCTTCGGCGCGATGCCGCCTCCGATGAAAACGCCGCCGGTCGAGAGGAGCTTGAGCGCGAGGTTGCCCGCCTCGGCGCCGTAGAGCCGGATGAAGAGGTCGAGCGCGCGCTCGCAGAGGGGATCGGTGCCGCGCAACGCTTCGCCCGAGATGATCGCGCCGGGATCGCCGCTCATCATCGCCTGGCGGACGCGCGACGACTCGGTGCCACGCTCGGTGTCGCGCAGGAACTCGTAGAGGTTGAGGAGGCCGGGGCCCGAGAGCACGCGCTCCCAGCTCACGTGCGGACCGAAGCGCTCGCGGAGATAGAGCAGGAGCTCATCCTCTCCGGGGTTGCTCGGCGAGAAATCGGCGTGGCCTCCTTCGCTCGCGAAGGGGCGATGGCGGCGGCCATCCCAGTAGAGTCCGGCCTCGCCCAGTCCGGTGCCGGCGGCAATCACCGCGCGTGTGCCGGTCGCGCCCGGAGCGCCCTGCTGCAAGACCGCGAAGTCCTCGGGCCCGAGCATCGCGATCCCCTGCGCGTTCGCCTCGAGATCGTTCAGGAGCACGACCGACCGCGCGCCGAGCGCCGCTTGGAGCGCGAGCCCGTCGATGACCCACGGCAGGTTCGTCGTCTCCACGCGCTGCTTGATGATCGGTCCCGCGATACCGAAGGCGGCATGTTGGATCTCGGGCTTTCCGTTCTGCCCGAGGAAGTGCTCCAAGATCTCCACCAGATGCGCGTGCTCGCGGCTCGCGTACGACGCTCCGGCCACACGCTCCGCGCGCGTGCCCGACGGATCGGCGAAGAGGGCGAGGTGGGTCTTCGTTCCGCCGATGTCGCCGGCCAGGATCATCGCGCCTAGGCCGCCTTGGTCGACTTGGGTTGCTCGACGTGCCCGCCGAACTTCTCGCGCATCGCGGAAAGGACCTTCTCGGCGAAGGTGTGCTCCTGGCGCGAGCGGAAGCGCGTGTAGAGCGCGGCCGAGAGAACGTCCGCCGGCACCGCTTCCTCGATCGCGGCCATGATCGTCCAGCGGCCCTCGCCCGAGTCCTGCACGAAGCCGGTGTAGTTGTTAAGGCTCGGGTTCTCCTGCAACGCCATCGCGGTCAGGTCGAGGAGCCACGAGCCGACCACACTTCCGCGGCGCCAAACCTCGGCCACCTCGTCGAGCGGGATGTCGTAGCGCATCGCCTCGGGCAGCTCCTTCGAGGTCGCGTTCTTCAGGATGTCGAAGCCTTCGGCGTAGGCCTGCATGATTCCGTACTCGATGCCGTTGTGGATCATCTTGACGAAGTGGCCCGCGCCGTTGGGTCCGCAGTGGAGGTAGCCGTCTTCGGCCGTTCCCTTGCCCGCAGCGCGTCCCGGCGTGCGCGGCGTGTCGCCCATTCCGGGAGCGAGCGTCTTCCAGAGCGGATCGAGGCGCTTCACGGTGTCGGCGTCGCCTCCGACCATCAGGCAATAGCCGCGCTCGACGCCCCAGACCCCGCCGCTCGTGCCGACGTCGACGTATC
>CAZZAH010000789.1:0-1949 GCA_964652115.1 uncultured bacterium
ACGTCAAACTGCCCTTCGCCCTCTTCTCGCATATGCCGAACGACGGGACATAGCCGCAGCTGATGAACCCACCGACCACGTAGATCCCGTCCCTCCAAGTAACCCATCGACGAACATCGCCGCCTTGTACTTCGCCATGCCAGGAAGACCAGTGCGAACCGGACCAACTGATTCCGCCGCGGTGCGGGAGCACCAACTCGTTCCCGATGACCTGCAGAACCCGAGGCAAGATCGCACCTGAGGGGATGCCTTCGGTCGTCAGAATCTCCGTCCAGGAGTCGTCCCGCAAAGCGACGACCCCTCCAATGTCCGGCTCGAATGGGAAGGGCGTCACTCCCCAGGACGCGAACCACTGTCCCTCCCAACGCACGAGACCCGTGACCTCGCCGGACGCGGGTGGCAGGAAGGCGCTCCAGCTGTCGCCCTCCCATCGATAGATCTGTGACATTTTGTGCGCGCCATCGCCTGTATAATCCACCGCGTACAACTCGTCGTCCACGACACCCAACGCGCTGGCGGTTTCCGTCGGCGGAGGGGCGAGCAGCTCAAGCACCTCCCCGTTCAATCGCGCGGCGAGCACCGGCCCGTCGATTCTTGCCACGCGAAGTCGACCGAGCAGGACGGGCTCTCCGTCCAGCAACTCGCAGTGGGAGACATTGGAGCTCGAGAGGAGATTGAGGGCGACATCCGTCCAGTCGTCGCCGTCCCACCGAAACACCTCACGAGCGTTGGCGCGCTCCTCGCGATCGTAGGTGACCGCGATGGGTCGGCCGTGATCGGAACCGACGAGGGTTACGGTGGGAAGCCCGTGACCAAACGTCGTCCACGAGGTGCCGTTCCAGAGCGCGATGTTGCGAGCCGGCCGCGTTCCGACAGCCTGAAAGTCTCCGCCGACCAGAACACCAGTCGGTAGCGCGACCGCGTCGAACGGCGTGCCAGTTATGCCCTCGCCCGCTTGCGCGCCCAACGTCGTCAGGTGCTCGCCGTCGAAGCTGGCCAGACGATTCGAGGGCATGTCTGCAGCGATGCCGAAGTCCCCCCCGAAGCAGAGTCGATCGTTCCACACCGCGATGCATCGATTGCTGATCGCGCCCGTGTATATGGTGGCCAGGGGCTCGAGGGCATCGCCCGACTCGGCAAGCACGCTCAAACTGAATCCGCGCGATCGATTCGACAGCACATAGGGTCGGCCTCGGTAGTAGGTCATCGCGGCCACCTTCTCGTCTCGATCGCCGAGCGACACCCATTCCGATTCCGTCCAGAGCGCCAAGTTGGTGGCCCGGGTCCCCTCGATCGATCGGATGCTCCCTCCGATCAACAGCCCCTCGGGCGTGACGAGAGGAGCGCTGACCCGATCCGCGACGTAGTGGGCCAGGTAGTCCCAGCGGATGCCGTTCCACTTCATCAGCACATCACTCCTGCCGGCGGGGAAATCGGCGATCAGGCGATCGCCCCACACCGCGAGCCAGCTCGGTGCCGGGAAGACGTTCTGCAGTGACAGCGTTGTCCAGCGCGTTCCATCGAAGGAGAGCACCCCGCCTCGGATTCCGTCGAACCCGCACACCAGTTGTCCATGATAGACGGTCATGGCGGAGATCACGCCGGGCACCGTGCTCACCGCCGTCCAACCGGCACCGTCGTATCGCAGCAGACTTGGGTAGATTGGCGAACTTGCCGCCGCGACGATCAGGTCGTCGTTCCAGACGGTCATCGCCGTCACCTTGAGCACAGGATTCCATCCGACCCCGTCCCACTCCGTGCCGTTCCAGCGGGCGAGATTCCTGACGTCGGCCCCCGAGATCGAGGTGAAGTCGCCGGCTACGTAGAGCGCCCCGTCGAACTCGATCATTTGCGTGATGTCGGCGTCGGGTCCCGGATAGTCGAAGGTGGAGGACCAGGTGGAGTCGGCGGCGGCGGCACTCGCTGCGCCGAAAGCGAAGGCCTCCGCC
>CAZZAH010000790.1:0-1944 GCA_964652115.1 uncultured bacterium
AAACCCGCGGCGGACGCGTGCGCCTCTCGCGCGAGGGAGAAGCCGCGCTCGACGACTGGCGGTCGGAATCCTTCGCGAAAGAGTTGCGCGACCTGCTCGATCTGGGCGTGGAGAGCGAGGCGCCGCATGACTCGGCGCTTCAGCACTCGGTCGCACGAGCCCATGCAACGGGGCTTGCCGCGTTTCACTCCGGCTCTCTGCTTCGCGCACGCGACGCGCTCCAGGAGGCGAGCTCGTTGGTGCCCGAGCGCGCCGAGATTCTCTGTGCTCTGACCGGTGTGCACGAGGAGTTGGGCGACATCCGTCGCGCTCGCGACAGTGCGAGCTCGGCGCTTCGCCTCGCGCGCTCGCGGGTGCAGGAGCTCGAGCTCGAAGCGCGCGTGCGCAAGCTCGAGGGGAACACGAAGCGTGCGGCCGATCTCTACCGAAGCCTCTGGATCCTCTATCCGGAATCGATCGAGCACGCCTTCGCCTTGATCGAGGTGGAGCTCCTCGCGGGGAAGGAGGCGGAGGCACTCCGCACGATCGAGGAGCTCCGGTCGTTGCCGCGTCCGCTCTCGGCCGATCCACGCATCGATCTCTGGGAGGCGCGAGCGCATCTCCACTCGGGGCGCTCCGACGCGCTCGAGGCGGCGGCCGATCGGTTAATCGAGCGCGCGACGTCGCTGGGCGCGAAAGAGCTGCGGGCCGAGGGCCTCCATCTGCGCTCGCTCGCGGCGTGTGATCCGGACGAAGCGGCCACGAGGCTGACGCAGGTGCTCACCGCGTGGGAGGAGCTCAGTGATCGCGCCGGCGTCGCTCGCGTGCGTGAAGGTCAGGGGGACCTTGCGTTAAGCGAGGGGGACGGCGACACAACCCTCGCGCGTTATCGCGAAGCGGTCGAGCTCTACCAATCGGCGGGGCGGAACACCGCGGCCGCGCGCACAACCGCCCTCCTCGCGTCCGCGCTTCGCGACGATGCGGACGAATCGGTTCGCCTGCTGCGCGACACGATCAGCTTGCTCCGCGACGCTGGCGACTCTTCCGCGGAGCTCGATGCCCTGATGCGGCTCGCGATCGTGCTCCGACGCGCGGGCCGATTCGATGAGGCGACACAGGCACTCGAGCAGGCCGCCGAGGTTCCGCGCATGAACGCACGGCAGTCGCTGGCGGCACTCCACGCGCTCGGCACCCTCCTGCTCTCGGTGGGGCGAAGCGAGGAGGCTCGCGCTCACTTCGAGGAGGCACTCCGTCGAGCGCGCGCGGCGAGAGACTCGACCGAGATCGCGCGTGCTCTGGTGAACCGGGCCCGCGCGAGCCTGGACCTTGGGGATCCTCGCGCCGGATTGACCGAGATCGATGAAGCGCTCCTGCTGCTCGGTGATCGCATCGACGATGAGCTTGGTGCCCGCGCTCGTTGGTCGAGCGAGGTGGCGTCGCGTGCGCGACCGGTTCCGGCGGAGGTTGCACGCGACGTCGCGGTGACGCGCGCTGCGCTGCTTCTTGCGCTCGGTCGGCCGGAAGACGCGGAGCGCGCGCTCTCCACGACGGACGACGGGGCCGGCGCATCGCGCATCGGCGCGCTGCTTCTTCCGATCGACGAGCTCGACCTCCGGCTGCGTGAGGCGGACGCGGCGCTCCTTGCGAGCGACCTCGATGCGGCGGAACGTGCGGTTCTTCGCGCGCGCGAGCTGGGGGTCGGCACGGTGCCGCTTCGCCTGTGGCTCGAGAGGATCGAGGCGCGCATCGCTTGGGCGCACGGACATGGACCTGACGCGCATGCGCGCGCCGAAGCGCTGCGCGAGGAGGCATCCCGCGCGGCGTTCCTCGGCCTCGAGCTCGAAGCGCGGCTCCTCTTGGGCGAGATCGAGCTCGAAGGGGACGCACCGGAACGCGGCCGCGCGCGCCTAGAGGCACTCCGCGACGAGGCGGCCGCATCGGGCCATCACTTGATCTCCCGCGCCG
>CAZZAH010000791.1:0-1944 GCA_964652115.1 uncultured bacterium
TCGTCGACTCGCGCGATGCCGCGTGCCTTGTCCCAACCGTTGACGATCTTGTCCCAGGCCGCGCGCTGCGCGGGCGAGAGGTCCTCGGCGTAGACCACCGTGACGCTATCCGCGCCCAAGGTCTGCCCGATCGTACTTGGGATCTCGGCGTGATCGAGCTTTCGCATCAGCTCGAAGTCGGGATCGAGCGAGAGCGCGATCGGCTCGTCCGCCACCTCGACGCTGAAGCCGCCGCTTTGCAGCGGAAGAGCGAAGGTCACCGCACTGCCGTCCTTGGTGCTCACGCGAAGCGGCACGATCGCGTTGCCGAGCGGTGCGCCCCGCTCGGTCGGCTTCGCCTCGAGCCTCGCGTCCTGATAGGCGCCGGCGCCGGTCACCTCGACGCGACCATGCACGCGCGCGGGCGCCCCTTCGCTCGGGGGCGGATCGACCACGCAATCGACCAAGCGCAAGCTCGGCGCGCCGACCTGATCGATCCATAAAGCGGCGTAGGCATCGGCGTCGAAGAGGCCGGGCGTGGCCTGCGCTTGGATCGCGCGGAGGAGATCGACCCAGGTCGCGCGGTGCCAGAGATTCTCGCGATAGAAGCCCTGGAGGCCGCGATTGAAGGCGTCGTCGCCGACCGAACGGCGCACCTGGTGGAGCACCATCATCGACTTCGAGTAGCCGATCGAGGCGCTGGCCGCGTCGTTTCGCTCGCGGAAGGCACGCAGCGCGAAGTCGTGCCCCTCACCGACGTCGTTGAGGTAGCCCTTGAGCGCGTCCAGGCGATACTGCCGCGCGGCGTCCTCTCCTTCACGCTCCTTGTAGAGGTAGTCCGCGCCGTAGACGGTGAGCCCTTCGCACCAGTTGCCCTCGTTCGACTCCACGAAGACGCCGTTCCCCCACCAGTTGTGCAGGATCTCGTGGCCATAGGAGGTGTCGAGGATGAAGGGCAAGCGAATCACGCGATCGCCCAGGAGAGTGAACGAAGGCATGCCGTAACCGCTCTGCCAGAAATTCTCGACCAACGCGAACTTCGAGAAGGCGTAGGGGCCGATCGCATCGCCATAGAGATCGAGGTAGCGACCGGTGCCGCGAAGGTAGCGGTTGTAGATCGAGGAGTCGGTGTCGGCGTGGGTGAAGGTCATGCAGCGCACGCCGCGGTGGAGGCTCTCGTGCGCGGTCCACGGCCCCGCGACGAGGTAGACCTCCTCCATCGGGCGCGGGCATTCCCATCGATCGATCGAAGGCCCGCCGGCCGCGCTCCCTTCGAGCGGCGAGAGCAGATCGCCCTGCGTCACCACGCGCCATCCCGCCGGTGAGGTCGCGTCGAGCGAGAAGGTATAGACGTCGTCGGGACGGGTCGGAATCCAGAAGCTCGAGCTCGCGAGGTAGGCGCCGCGCTTCTCGATCAAGCCGGCGGTGAGCTCGAAGGAGCGGCCATACGCTTCCTTGGGCGGCCGCAGCGAATCCATCACCGCGCCTTCGTAGCTAAGTTCGACGCGGAGCGTTTCGGGCCAGCTCGTGCTCGCGTCGAGCGTGAGCTTGAGCTCGCGCGCGTGCTCGTAACCATCGAGCTCATCGAAGGGCGGGCGATGCCAGAAGTCGCGCGGGTTGAAGCGCGCGGGCTCCTCGATCCTGACCTCGCCGAACGACGATCGCGCGGGGCCGCTCAGCTTGAGGTCACGCCACAAGAGCACCGCGACCGGCTCCGTCCCGGGGACACCCGGCGAGTGCACCACGACGAAGTTGTCCCGCGCGCGGAGGACGTGCGTGCTCGGATCGATGCTCACCTCGATCTCGTGGCGCACGATGGCGGCGCGATTCGGATTGTCGAGCGAAACGAGGTCGGAGGGGGGATAGCTCGCGCCCAGGGCGCAGGTCGCGAACAGGGACGTCAGCAGGCTCGCGGCCCGCGCAAACTCTCTCATGGCTCCCTCGCGAATGTTCTCTGCCGGCGCG
>CAZZAH010000792.1:0-1943 GCA_964652115.1 uncultured bacterium
ACCAGGTCGTCATCCACCTTGTGGACCGCGACGAGGCCGCCGATGACTAGGGCCTCTTCCTCGAACAGGTCCGTGATCAGCTCTCTGACTTCGGCTTCGGTGATCATGGGTTCCTCGCTTCTGGGGTCCTGTGGCTTCGCCCCTTCCTGATGGACAAAGGGGGGTCGAGACCCGAAAACGGGGACATGCGACGGCCGCATCACCGCATCCCCTTTTCGTGGCGCGCGATAGCCGCCTCTGCCCGCTGCCGCCGCTTCTTCGCGGCCTCAGCGGTGAGGCCGGCACCATGTGCGTACTCGGAGAGCGACTGACCGTAGAGGCGCGTGCCGACGAGCAGCAGGAAGTCGGCTTCGGTGATGCGTCCCGCGTCGAGGTGCGCGCGCAGGCGATCGATTTCCTTCTGGCAGGCCTCGCGCAGATCCATGCCCTCGAAGTCGATCCCCTCGGTGACGCCAGCCAGCGCCGTCATCTCCTCCGGGTCGGTTGCGGCCTCGCGCTCGGCGTGGAGCCAATCGCGCCGGTAGTCGTCGTGCAGGTGGTGGATCGTGGCGTTGTAGATCCGCTGCACGAGATGATCGCGCCTGTGCGCGAGATCGATCCGGCATACCGACTGGTGAAAAGCCCAGAAGATCCGCTGCCACAGCTCGTCCGGGTCATCCCTGTCCCAGAGCCGTTTCTTGCTGTGGATCGACCCGAGCCCGGGCCAGAAGAGAGCGAGGAGGATCGCCCGCCAGCGATGGTCCTGATCCGCCGCGTGAGCGGCGAGGATCGGCCGCAACACTTCGTCCTTACTGGCGTCCCGCGATGTGCCGCCGCGCATGAAGGCCAGCACGTCGCCCCACGTGGTGAACCGCTGGAAGAACGGCTCTCTTCGCTGTAGGTCCATCAGCAACCCCAAATGCTCTTTGTTCTGAAGCTCCCACTCGAGTCGCGCACGATCCCGATCCCTCGTGACCCTTGGCATGACGCCTGGCCTTTCGGGCCGGGCGTCTGGCGCCTCCTACTGGCCGAACAGGGCGTCGTGCGCCTCGATGGTTTGTGGATCAGCTCGCGACGCTTGCCGCGTCGCTCGTCGAAGAGGCGCACTCCCTCCCGCCGTCGTGGCGTTCATTCAACGTGCGGCAGTTGCGGCACACGCAGGTCACCGGGAGGCCGACGAGATACTCGTGACCCCTGGCGAAGCGGATGTGCAACCGGTCACCACGCAGGACAGCGAGGAGCTTCCCGCAGCGGGTGCATCGCCATTCCTGTTCCATGGCTCTCTCCTTTCGTGCTCGCGGATTCGCGTCACGTGTAGAGATACGGGGGCGCCTCTGTATCGAGAGCGGACGAGGGCTGTATGGGGTGTGTATCTGAGGAGGAGGGTCCGGCTTCAGTGCCGGATCAGGAGCGGGGCAAGAAGATCAGGGCGAACCGGAAGCCGGGATCCGGCTGAAACTGGTACTCGGCATGGTCGTCGACCATCACGGTCTTGAACAGCCGCCACTGCGGACTGCCGTCGGCTCCCTGGTACTTCACGTCCACGGTCTTTCGGGACCGCTGGAAGATCTGCTTCCAGGCCACCTGCTCCTCGGGGCCGTAGGCGCCGGGATCGAAGTAGCCGGTGCTCTCGACCGCCGCCCGGATGATCTCGAAGTAGCTGGCCTGGATGTTCTCGACATGGCTGGGACGCTTCCGTCCATCGACCCGCTTCCACAACCTGCGACCTCGCTCGTCGGCCAGGAGGTCGTGGTCGCCGGCGTTCGCGACAAGCTGGGAATAGGCCCCCTCGTCGAGTTCCTTCCAGCCATCCTGGGTGAGGACGTCAGCCACGATGGGATCTGAGAGGGCAACTCCCGCCGCGCGTCGCGTGCCGATGCCTCCGAACAAGCGACGTGCGTCGACAGAGCCTGTGAGGTGCCCGTTTGGGTCCAACTCAATCAGGCCCCGGAGAGGGATAACGG
>CAZZAH010000793.1:0-1941 GCA_964652115.1 uncultured bacterium
CCATCGGCGTTGACATCGCCCGCGGTGCTCATCGCGTCGCCGAAGTAGGCGCCCGCTTGATTCCCCTCGAAGATGTGCGCGGGCGAGGTCGCGAGGCCGGTCGCCGCGCCGTAGTAGAGGAGCGCGCCCCCTTCGTTGACCTCGTTGCCGTCGTAGTTGCCCGAGCCGGCGATGATGTCGGAGTAGCCGTCACCGTTGACGTCGCCCGCGAGCGAGATGGCCGCGCCGAAGTAGTCGGACGCGGTGGTGCCGCTCTCGATCCAGTCGGCGGTGCCGTCGACGCCGGTCGAGCTGCCGTGATAGCAGTAGACGGCACCTTCATCGGTCGGGCCAAAGAGCCCTTCGTAGTAGACCGCGCTGATCAGCACGTCATCGTAGCCGTCGCCGTTCACATCGCCCGCGGTCGACACGGCCCAACCAAAGGAGTCGTTCGTGCCCGAGCCCTCGACTGTCCGATGAACGCTGTTCGAGAGGCCGCTCGCGCTTCCGAGGAAGATCTGCGCGCGTCCCTGCTGCGAGAGGCTGTTGGTGTAGAAGGGCGAGCCGATGACGACGTCGTCATAGCCGTCGCCGTTGACGTCGCCCGCGGTCGAAACCGAGTAGCCGAAGCGCGCCGAGGTCTGGCCGCCTTCACGCGACCACGCGGGCACGGTGGCGAGGCCGGTCGAGGTGCCGAGGTAGAGGAACGCAGCGCCCTCGCTCGTTTGCCCGCTGGTGTAGTAGGGCGCGCCGACGATCACGTCGTCGTAGCCATCACCGTTGACGTCACCCGCGGTCGACACGGAGTAGCCGTATTGGCAATTCGCCAAGGGACCGGTGCCGGTCCAGTCGACGCCCGCGGTGGTGCCGATGGCGCTCCCCTCGTAGACGCGCACGCGACCCTGAGCGTTGCCGACCGTGCCGTCGTAGGCCGGCTCGCCGATGATGACGTCGGAGTATCCGTCGCCGTTGACGTCGCCCGCGGTGGAGACCGACCAACCGAGCGTGGCGCCGTCGACGCTTCCTTCCAGAGTCCACTGCGCGGTGGACGAGATCCCCGCCCGCGCCGGAATCGCGAACACCATCCACAAGCTCAGCACCGCGAGAGCACCGTCGAATCGCCGCATCGAATCCTCCTCTGATGAGTCCTTGGTGGGGAAACGACGCGGCGCGGCAAACCGAACAGGGTCGAACGAGGGTTTCCTAAGAGGCGGACGTGACCCTTTGGAGTCCTCATTTGGGACTGAGGCGATGCGGTCGGCGAGAAAGCCGCGGCCTTTGGGCGCATCGATGCACGTGGCATGGCACTTTCGTCTGAGCAAGGGACGCGCTCACTTCAAACCGGGAGGATCGAGGCATGTGCAGTGACGATCGAACGAGGCGATGGGGCCGACGACCTGTGCCGGCATCGATGGCCGGCGCGATGGCGATCGCGATCCTCGCGGCATCGGCCGGCGCGGGCCGAGCGGCCGCCGACGCGAGCGCGTCACTCCCCCAGGCCGCGCGCATCGACTCGCTCCTCGATCAAGCCGAGGCGATGGGCGTCTTCACCGGCAACGTGGCGATCACGCACGACGGCGCGCTCGTCTACGCGCGCTCGATCGGCCTCGCCGACCGCGAAGCAAGAACGCCGAACGATGCCGACACCCGCTTCGCCTTGGGCTCGATCACGAAGCTCTACACACGCATCCTCGTGCTCCAGCTCGTGGGCGAGGGACGCATCGACGAAGGCGCAACGGTCGGCCGTTACCTGAAAGGCTTCGCGCCCGCCGTCGCCGAGCACGTCACGATTCAGGAGCTGCTCGATCACACCTCGGGGCTCGGGCAGTACTATGAGGCGCCCGGCTTCGAACCGAGCGACGTGAAGAGCGCGACCGACTTCCTCCCCTGGATCCGCGCGGAAGAGCTTCGCTTCGAGCCGGGATCGAGGAGCGAGTACTCCAACTCGGGCTATGTCGTCCT
>CAZZAH010000794.1:0-1941 GCA_964652115.1 uncultured bacterium
ACCGTGTTTGTGCCGCTAAGCGGGGGAGGGCTCACATCCGGCGTGGCTCTGGCGGTCAAGTCGCTTTGCCCAAGGGCGCGTGTAGTCGGTGTGTCGAGCGATCGGTGTGCTGCGATGAAGGCTAGCGTAGCCTCAGGTCACCCCGTCTTGGTTCCTGAGCTTCCCAGCCTTGCGGATTCGCTCGGAGGCGGCATTGGCCTCCACAACAAAGTGACATTGGCAATGGTGAAAGACCTTGTCGACGATATTCTGCTGGTCAGCGATGATGAGGTCGCAGAGGCAATGGCCCTCGCATATTCCACTGAGGGAGTCGTTCTGGAGGGTGCCGGTGCTGCGGGTATTGCCGGCCTTCTCAAGTCACCATCGAGTCGCGGGCGAGTGGTCGTCGTCCTGTCGGGTAACACGATTGACCCTCAAAGGTTTGCCGGCGTAATCGACCGATTCCACCAGCGAGACCAGTCTCACACTGAGGGCGGATTGCATGACTAGCGCACGTGTGCTCACCGAGGGCGATCTCCGAGCTCTCATCAAGCTCGACCTCGATGTCATCGACGCAGTAGAGCGCGCATTCGTCGCGCTTGCGACCGAAGCGGTTTCGATGCCCCCGGTACTGCGGCTCGACGTGGCCGACCACGCGGGAGAGGTCGATGTCAAGTCCGCATACGTACCGACGATTCCAGAAATCGCGGTTAAGGTCAGTCCTGGCTTCTTCAGAAATCCTTCGCTCGGCATTCCTAGTCTCAACGGCCTCATGGTGGTGCTCGACGCGAAGACAGGTCTGCTGTCCGGCATGCTGCTCGACAACGGATACCTCACCGATATTCGGACCGCCGCCGCCGGCGCCGTCGCAGCGAGGGCGCTATCGGTGCAGGGGGCGACCCTTGCGGCCATAGTGGGCACTGGCGCACAAGCTCGCCTTCAAGCGCTCGCCCTTTCGTTGGTCAGGCCGATACAAGAGTTCCGCGTGTGGGGCCGAGATGCTGAAAAGGCACGAACTCTGGCCGCGGAACTGGGCAAATTGACAGGCGCGCGCGCGCGATCAACGTCGACGGTTCGTCAGGCCATGGAAGGCGCTGAGGTCGTCGTCACCGCGACGCCATGTACATCCCCGCTTATCAAGTCCGAATGGCTATCACCAGGACAGCATGTGACCGCGGTCGGTTCGGACTCACCCCATAAGAACGAGATTGACCCGGTCGTGTTTGATAGCGCGATCCGCTATGTGCCAGACCGGGTGTCGCAATGCCGCGCTCTTGGAGAGCTGCGATCTGCCATCCAAGCAGGGGTCGTCCCGGCCGATCGGACATACCCCGAGCTCGGAGGCGTGTTGGTTGCTCCGCGGTTAGGTCGCAGGGACGCAGCGGAAATTACCTTGTGCGACTTAACGGGGACGGGCGTCCAAGACACGGCCATTGCGGCATTGGCGCTTGCACGCGCGCGCGCCACGGGCGCTGGACTCATGTTCGATACCGTTCGCGCCACCTCGAGAATCGACAGCTCTACACACGATGCGAAATTCGCTCGCGCGCAGGGCCGACCAGCTCACTAGTCGAGTCCCATCAGACAGGCTGTTTCGCAAATGAGTGACCGTCGACCGAACTGGGCGCTGCTCCTGCCAGCGCTATTGCTCATCCTTGTCTTCCTCGTCCTACCTACGATCTGGCTCATTCGCGTCAGTCTCTTTCCGCAAAGCCGCCTATTTGGCGCGGAGGGCTGGTCGCTGACCCACTACGCAAAGGCACTCGGAGATACGTTTTACTTGTCCGTTCTGCTCGACACGTTTATCTACGGCGCGATTGTGACTCTCGGAACCGCCATCATTGGATTTCCCGTGGGATACGGCCTCGCCCGAAGCACATCGCGACGCTGGAAAATGCTTATCGTCATACTCCCACTCACATTGAGTCTCGTCGTCAATGTGTTTGGCTGGCTTGTGATCCT
>CAZZAH010000795.1:0-201 GCA_964652115.1 uncultured bacterium
TTCGTGATCACGATGAACTGAATGACGGTCAGGATGAGGAAGATGACGAAGCCGACCACGAGATTGCCGGCGGTGACTTCGAACCGCCCGGCGCGGCCGCTGATCGGTGCGGTCACCCGGGTGTACGACAGATCCAGGCGCGCCGCCTCCACCGCAGCGCGGGCCGACATCGCGGAGGCTTCCAGATCCTTCACGGCGGCG
>CAZZAH010000795.1:211-1939 GCA_964652115.1 uncultured bacterium
GTAGCCCTTGCCCAGCACGAGCCGCGTGGTCGACACGTTCAATCCGAGCCTGAAGAGCGTCGTGATCAGAAGGATGGTCGGAAAGCTCGAGAACTTGGTCGCGTCCTGCACATAGATCGTGACCATCAGGATGGTGACCGCGATCGAGATGTTGATCGTGAGCAGGATGTCGAGCACGACCGGCGGCACCGGGATGAGCAGCATCCCGATGATGCCGATCACCACCGCGGCGAGCAGGAGATCGCTGTAGCGCGTGAGGAGCGAGTGGACGTTGCCCGACTTGACGTCGTTGGCGAACGCGGAGATTCGCGACAAGGGCCCCTCGCATGGTGGATGGCCGGAACTCGGGAGCGGCGATCATAGCCGAGCCGGACGCGCGAGGCATCCTCGCCGACTCTCGCCCCCCCAGGTATCGCCGTCGGCGGCGCTCCAGTTGCTTGCCAGCGCCGCGCGATCCTGGCAGCATCGCCGCGTTCCCAAACCACGAGGAGCTCGCCATGGCCATCGAGATCACGACCTGCCGCACTCCCGAGGAGTTCGCGCAGGCAGTCGCCCCCATCTTTCACTACTTCGGCGGGCCGGTCGCGCCGGAGGACTTAGAGCCGATGACCCGCGTCTTCGAGGTCGATCGGACGATCATGGCGCGCGATGGCGGCGAGGTGCTCGGCGGCGCCGGCGCGCACACCTACGAGCTGACGGTGCCAGGCGGCCTCGTCCCCGCCGCGGGTGTGACCGTCGTCGGCGTCTTGCCGACCGCGCGACGCCGCGGCATCCTTCGCGCGATGATGCGCGCGCAGCTCGACGACTTTTATGCGCGCCGCGAGCCGGTCGCCTACCTCTGGGCCTCGGAGGAGACGATCTACGGCCGCTTTGGTTACGGCATGGCGTCGCTCACCGGCGAGTTCGAGTTGCCGAAGTCGGACTGCGTCTTCGCTCGGCCTTCTGAGCCGCGCGGCGAGCTCCGCTTCGTGACCGAGGAGGAATCGTACGAGCCGATCGCCGAGGTCTACGACCGCATTCGGCGCGACTACCCCGGCATGTTCTCCCGCAAGGAGCATTGGTGGAAGTCGCGGCGCCTGGCCGATCCGGTCAATCGGCGGCGCGGCGGCGGCGTGCTGAACCGCGTCGTGCTGCACTTAGGCGGCAAACCCGAAGGCTACGCGCTCTATCGCGTGCACCAGAACCTCGCGAACGGCATCACCACCGGCTACATCAGCGTGCTCGAGGCGCTCGGCACGTCGCCCGAGGCGATGCGCGAGCTCTGGCGCTTCCTTCTCTCGATCGACTGGGTGGCGAGCGTAAAGGGGAGCTGCCTTCCGATCGATCACCCGCTCTTCTTTCTGCTCGCGCGGCCGCGGCGCATGCGGATGACCCTGGGCGACGCGCTCTGGGTTCGCCTCGTGGACGTCAAGGCGGCGCTGCGCGCGCGAAGCTTCCAGGCCGGGGATGCGGTGGTGATCGAGGTCGCGGATTCCTTCTGCGCGTGGAACGCGGGGCGGTACTCGATCAGCGCGAGCGGCGTCGAGCGGACGACGGCGGCGGCCGATCTCGCGGTCGATGTCGAGGCGATGGGCTCGGTCTATCTCGGCGGCTTCAGCTTCGCGCAGCTGCTTCGCGCGGGACGCGTGGTCGAGCAGAAGCCGGGGGCGGCGCATCGCGCGGACCAGGTCTTTCGCACCGATCGCGCGCCGTGGTGCCCGGAGATCTTCTAGCGTTGGATCCGCGGCA
>CAZZAH010000796.1:0-1938 GCA_964652115.1 uncultured bacterium
TCTTGTCTGTGCATTCCGGGTTGTCCATGCATGCCTGTCCTTTCGGTCACGTCCGCGTGCGTAGCTTTGTGCGCAGAGTGCCCGACCCCGCCTCGCCCCGTGCTCCCGCGCGGGAAGGAGCTCCGTTTCGCCAGCCAGGATTTCGCGGTCGCTTAATCGTCTTTGGAAGGAGAGGACTATGACTTTTGGTAAGGAACGGACACAGGTCCAAAGAGGCTACATGCTTCTTCTGGCCTTAATCCTCACGGTGATCTGCCCCGCGCTGGCAATGGCGCAGCTCGTGGGCGGCAATGCTTATCCGATTAACGGCACCCAGAATCCGCCGTCCTCGTTCTCGACCATTGCGAACGCAGTGTCGTATATGACGACCAACGGCGTCACCGGGTCGGGGCAGGTCTTACTCGAACTGTCCACCGGATACGCGGGCGAGACGGCCGGGGTCACGATTCCGGCGATCACGGGAACGAGCGCCTCCTTGGGTGTGACCTTCCGACCCGCCTCGGGTTACACGGCACTCACCAGCTTCGCCGGTAACTCGGCCACCAACTCCTTTGCCATCGCGATCACCGGTAGCTACGTCACCCTGGACGGCCGGAACGGCGGCGCCGGTTCGAACCGTGATTGGACCATTCGCTGCACCGGCAGCGGCTCTGGCGGTTTCGGACGGACCGCGGTTCGAGTCGGCCAGAGTTCGCCGACCGCGGCCCAGACCGATGTGGCGGTGCGCTACTGCAACCTGGAGGCGGAGGCGGCCAACACTACCTCGGCTATCTTCGGCTTTGAAGGTGGCTCCAGCTTCACGGTCAAGAACATCACGATCGAGAACAACCTGATCCGCAGCACCGGCGTGAGCAGCACGACCGCGCGCGGCTACGGCATCACGATCGCCAATGCGTCGAACGTGGGCAACACCGGCCTGGTCGTGCGCAACAACGTGATCAACGACTTCTACGCCCGCGGAATCAACTTCACCGGCGGCTTCCCCGGCGCGTTGATCTACAGCAACGAGTTCTATCACTCCGCGGCAGTGACCCAGAACAGCACCACCGAGTTCTCCGCCATTTACTTCTCGACCACAGCGAGTGCGGGCGCGCTTCTCTACAACAACTTCATCCACGACATTCAGCTCACCAACGGCACGACCGCGGCGCAGGGAATCTACCTGTTTAACGGTGCGACCAGCGGCACCCGGGTGCGCATCTACAACAACCGCGTCAATATCGGGGCCGGCATCACGCCGACGACCTTCCCGATCTACGGAATCCGCGACAACGCGGTTTCCGGATCGCTCTTCGACATTCAGTACAACTCGGTCTACGTCAGCGGATCGCCGGCGGCCGACACGGCAAACTCGGCGGCTTTCCGCAAGGAGGTCTCGAACTTCATCGACCTCCGCGACAACGTCTTCATGAACGCCAGGTCGAACGCGGGAGGCACCGGCACGCACTGGGCCATCTCGACGAACAACACGACCTACACCGCGATCAACAACAACGACTACTTCGTCAGCGGCACCGGCGGCGTGCTCGGGACCACCGACGGCACGGCCACGGGGAACAAGACCACCCTCGCGCTCTGGAAGGCGGCAGTGGTGGCCGACGCGAGCTCCATCTCGCAGAACCCGAATTACCTTGCTCCGACCTCGAACCCCCCGAACATGCACATCGACACCACGATCGCCACGCAGCTCGAGTCGGGTGGCGCGGTGCTCAGCGGGATTAATGACGACTTCGAGGCGGACATCCGCGCCGGTTCCGGCGGCTACGGTGGCAGCGGTACCGCGCCGGACATCGGATCCGACGAGTTCGCCGGCGTGCTCCTCGACCTCACAGCGCCCACGATCGCGTACACGCCGCTCCTCGGGACCTGCTCGACCTCGGCGCGCACGCTGACGGCGACGATCACGGATGCTTCCGGCGTCCCGACCGCCGGCATCGG
>CAZZAH010000797.1:0-1935 GCA_964652115.1 uncultured bacterium
GAAGCGCAGCGGGCCCGAGCGGGGCTTCGCCACCCCCTGGAGTGCCTTCAGGATGAGCTTGTGGTGCCCCCCGATGTTCCTCGACTTGCCGGCAGGGATGCGCGCCGCGTTCTGGAAGAAGGCCGCGGCCTTATTGAGCGTTGAGACGTTCGGCAGATCTCGCCCTCCCGGATCCGCCAGCGTAGCGTCGGGCGCCGTGAGCAGCACGGCCGCGTCGACGTAGATGTCGTTGAGATCGCGGCGGCCGGGCTGGCTGCCAGTGATTACGCCCTTCACAGCCTTGGCGTGCCCGCGCAGCTTGGCGAGCGGCGAGCTGAAGGCCTGGCGTCCCTCGGGGAACCACTTCGAGCCATAAACATCGATCACCCCACGCGTGCCCTTCACGTCGACGAGGAAGACCGCGTGCGGCGCGATGACCGCGACGTCGACTTCGAAGGTCGCGCCATCGCGGAGGATCTCGAAGTTGTGCAGGACGAGGTACCCCGAAGGCAGGTGATCCCGCAGGTGCGCGATGGCCTGCCGCTCGGCCTCGTTCACCGGCTCGCCGATGGCGATCACCGTGGCCATCAGATCGCCGCTCCCTTCTCGATGGCCTCTTCGACGAGGCGTACGGCCTTGCGCTCGGCTTGAATTGCAGCGTCGCGACGGTTCTGCGCGTCGATCACATGCTTGCCGATTCGAGCGCGGATACCTCTGTCCGGCCACGGGATAACGAGTGAGCGAACACGTCGGGCTTCGATGTGCGGGATGCTGGAGCCGGCCGCCTCGCGCGAAATCAAGCGGACGCCGTACGTACTGGAAAGCGCGGCAAACAGATAACCAGTATCGACGCTATCCTTCGCCGTCACCCGAACCATATTGTTCGAGCACGCGTATCCATCGAGGTTGTCACCCACTAGGACGGAACGGCCAAGCAATCCACCGAGCTGCCCGGCCTCCTGGATAACAATCATTCCCTTCTTCAACACGAGTCCTTCGGACAGAGCGACGTGCTTCAAGAGATACTGGTCAGTCGTCGGACTCAACCCGAACACGTCAGCCCCAGTGACGTACGGTACGCCAAAAGCCGGGTCGGTCGCGTACTGACGCTTAAATATCCCTGGGATAAAGACTTCAGCAACTTCGCCGACGGGCTCCGCGGGCTTTGCCGAATCGAAGGCTCGCCGCGCGTCCTCGTTCACTGGCGCGTAGTAGAATGCGTCGCCACGCTTCACGAGCTTCGAAGACGCACCGCTGGAAACCTGTGGAGAGGCGTAGTCGCTCTGTGCCTTTGGCCTAGGTAGTGACAGTTCCTCGATGAAACGCTCATCGGAGGCTGCCAGGAGCTCGCAGGCCTCGTCGTGCAGTCGTGCCGCCTCGTCGATCAGTTCATGCGCCGTCGTTTCGATCTTCTTCCCAAGGCGAGGGACCGGGATGTGAGCAACGTGTTGTCGCTCAAGATGCTGGACGATCGTGCCGTACGTGCCGCCGCCGACAAGAGCAGCGCCCACCTGGGACCGAAGAAAGGCGTACAAGTATCCGGGCGCGATCTTCGCTGGATCGGGTTGTATCTTAAGCAGGTCGCCCGCTGAGGCCATCCCCGCCATGCTCGCGCGCGCGTAAGTCATACGGCCGACGGAGCCAGAGCACGAGATGAGTGTCATCCCAGGCTGGATCTTCAGGGGCTTGTAACTACGCGATTCTGCATCCCGTTTGGACAGCAAAGGAAGGTCGGAAAGATCCGCCTGCAGCATCGACGATGCGCCGAGAAACGGAACCCCATACTTTCGGTCGCTGACGTAGGTTCGCTTGGGCGAGAATAGATGAGTGAAGATCCCGCCTTTGAATCCAGTCGTAACGGTCTCCAGGCGGGAATGAGGCAGCATGAGGACAAGCTTGCGCAGCCGCATCGCGCCACCGACGTACGGACGAGGATCGAGCCGGAGCCCCTCCTCG
>CAZZAH010000798.1:0-1932 GCA_964652115.1 uncultured bacterium
CGACGACGCGGGTAACGCGGTCGCCTCGGGGATGTACTTCTTCCGCGCGAGCGCGAGCGGACGCCAGGCGACGAAGCGGCTGATCGTGCTGCGGTAGCGCGCGGCGCCTCGGCAAGCGGCGCTCACTCCAAGCGAATGAGCTTCGTCGTGCGCATCGCGCGGTCGCTCGACAGCCGCACGAAGTAGAGGCCCGCGCTCATGCGCTCGCCCGCGTCCGAGCGGCCGTCCCACCGTGCGACGTGATCGCCCGCGCTCATCGCTCGCGCAGCCGCGATCGTCCGCACCTGCTGCCCCGCGGCGTTGATCACCTCGATCGTCACATTCGCGCGCGCGGCGAGCCGGAACGAGAGCTCGATCGAATCGCGAAACGGATTCGGATACGCGCGGACCTGCGCGTCAGTCACGCGCGGCGCGTCGCTCACCTCGGTGGTCGTGGGCTTGGGATGCGCGAGCAGGTACTCGATCACGAGGCGGCTGAAGGTCGGGGAGAGGGTGGGGCTGTGACCTCCGCCCTGCATCGACCAGAGCTCGCCCGAGCCCTCGGGGGAACAGTTGGTCCGGTAGCGACGCACGGTGGTTTCGTTGCCGGGGATCGCTCCCTCGAGGTCAATCGGCGGCGCGCTGACATCGGGAAGAAGGCTGCAACCGGCGAAGCTCGCCCACTGCTCCGTCGACGCGATGGCGCCGGGAAAGGGGACGCCCGCGAAGCTGCCGCCGGCGTAGGGGACGATCGAGTCGAGCGTGCCGTGGATCTGAAGCACGTTGACCGGAACGTCGGGCGCGCAGTCTTCCGGATGGTAGTAGGTCGCGCCGGCGAGGCCGGCGATGGCGGCGATCGTCTCCGAGTGATCGCAAGCCATGCGATACGACATGAAGGCACCATTCGAGTGGCCGATCAGGTAGACGCGGCGCGGATCGACGTCGAGCTCCCCTTTGATCGCGTCGATCACCTCCTCGAGATAGCCCGAGTCGTCGACGCCGGAGTGGTACCAGTCACAGCAGGCATCGGTCGCGTTCCAGAATCGTGTGCCCGCCTGGTCGAGCGTGCCGTCTGGATGCACGTAGAGGAAGCCGTACTCCTCCGAGAGCGGCAGGAAGTGCATGTACGACTCCTGCCAGTCGCCGGTCGCGGCGCCTCCGTGAAGCAGCATGACGAGCGGCGCGGGCGTGCCCGGCTGATAGGAGTCGGGAACGAAGACCGTCACCGGCCCGCGTCCCAGATCGATCGAAAGGTCCATTCCGCTCGCGCGCGCGACATCGATCGACCCTGCGGTGACGATGACCGCCACCGCGATGGCAAAGGAAGCCTGACGCGAGATCGAGCAGCCGCGCGTGCGAAGCGACCACGAGTCCTTGGGACGAGAGAAAAGCTTCATGCGGGAGCTCCGAAGGCGAACTGCGGCGTCGGAACGCAGCGGGTAGAGCCCGAGCTCGACGCCCGCCTTCGTTGGGACGGACGTTACGAGGCGGGAATGCTCTGAGTTTAGTGCAAGGATCTCCCGCTCGATCCAACTAGAATCGTAACGAGGGGCCGGGCACTTCCGGCGCAGGGTCGAGAGGCCAAACGATCGATGGGGCAAAGCCGGAACACTCTTACCAGGGAGGTCATGATGACCACGGGAAGCGTGTTTTCCCTTCGCGCGAGCCTTGCATCGATCCTCGTGCTGCCGCTGCTGCTTCTGTCCGGCTGCTGGCGAGAGGGCGGCGGTCCGACCCGGCCGACCGGCTACCTCGAGCTACTCGCGCACTCGAACATCCCCATCGTTACCTCGAACAAGGCGGCGACCCTCACGCTCAGCGCGCACAACTTCTCCGACGAGAGGATCCAGTGGGGCGTGGGGAGCTCAAGCTGCCAGCTCGATGTCTTCGTCACCTACGTGGGCGAGGAGCCCGCGCTGCACGAGGAGCGACCCCAGCGTCGGCCCGCGGTGG
>CAZZAH010000799.1:0-1929 GCA_964652115.1 uncultured bacterium
GCTCGCAGGGGCTGATGGACCGCATCGAGGGGATCGAGCGGCTCGAGACCTGCCTGGAGCCGCTGGCCAACGTCGCCCCGTACTCGGTGATCAAGATCGACGGCGGCACCACCCGCATCATCGTGAAGACGGAGTAGCGGGCGTGCGTGAAGTGCTTCGAATCGCCGGCGCGGCGTTCGCGCTCCTTCTTGTCGTGATGCCGTCAGGCTGCGGGCACAGCTCGAAACGACAACCGCCCGCGGCGAAGGAGATGGCCATTCCCTATCTCGAGCTCGAGCGCACCGGCGGCTTCGTCGGATGGAATCAGCGGCTGCGCCTTGCCTCGGATGGGGCTTGGGTGGTCGAAAGTCGCGTCGACGGGCACGAGCTCGGCGCCGGCGCCTTCGATGATTCGACGATGCAGCGCCTTCGCCTCGCGATCGATGCCGTTCCGAAGTCGGCGCACGGCAGCTTCTCGGCGAAGGGGGCCGACTTCATCGACTTCAGACTCCTGCTCATCGACGGCATCCACAAGAACGAGGTGGTGTCGGGCCCTTGGTTGAACGGACGCTCCGGCATCCCGGCCGACTGGGCTCCGGTCTTCTCGATCCTGGGAACGCCGTTCGACTCCATTCCCCCAGGTCGATAGGAAGGCGCCGCTGCCCACGCCACCGAAGGCCGAATCGCGAACGCCGGCGCCCCTCATCGCATGGATCGCCGCGGTGCTGGCCGGTGTGGCGTTCCCGATCTATCTCGTGCTCCACGCCTTTCGCGTCAATGGCGCGAGCTCCTTCCCTCTCGATGATCCATGGATCCACCTGACCTACGCGCGGAATCTCGCGCTGCATCACTCGTTCGCCTACTTCCCCGGCGATCACACCAGCGGCGGCTCGACCTCGCCGCTCTACACGCTGCTGCTCTCGCTCGGCTTCCTCTTCACGCGGCACGAGAAGGGGCTGAGCTTTGCGCTCGGCCTGCTCTTTCAGGGCGGCTTCCTTACCTTCGCGTTCCTCTGGGCACGACGCCGGCTCGAAGATTGGATCTGGGCCGCGGCCTTCGTGCTGCTTCTCGCGTTCGACCTCAGGATCGCGATCCTCGCGGTGTCGGGGATGGAGACGAGCCTCTTCCTCATGCTCATCGCCTGCGCGTTTTGGGCTAGAGCGGAAGGGCGAGGCAAGCTGCTGGGCTTAAGCCTCGGGCTCGCGCTCTGGGTGAGGCCCGACGCGCTGATCCTCTGCGGTGTCTTCCTGATCGCGGGCGTGCTCGAACGGTGGATGCAGCCTGCGCAAACGCGACCGTTGATCGACCGGTCGAGCCGGACGAGGGTGCCGGCTTGGGTCCTTCCTTTCGCGCTCACCGCCGTCGCCTACTTCGCATGGAATCTCGTGACGAGCGGGAGCGTGCTCCCCAACACCCTTGCCGCGAAGCACGCCTTCTATACGACGCCCAAGCTGACCTTCGTGAAGGGCGACCTCCGCGAGTGCTTCCTCGCCTACGCGTTCTGGGGACTGACGCCGCTCGCACTCGTGGGCGCGGTGGTCGCGACGTTGCGGCTCGCGCGCCGGCAAGCGAATCCGTTACTTGGCGAGCTCGGTTGGGCGATCGGCCTCCCGCTGGCGTATCTGCTCGTGCTCCCCTTCTCGCATCGCTTCTCGCGCTACCTCGTGCCGGCCCTTCCGGCGGTGGCGATGCTCGGGCTCGCCTGCCTCAAGGATTTGGCCGCCGCCTTCCAAGGTCGAAAGGGCTCGCGTGCGACCTTCTCGTGGAGCGGTGCTTCCGGGGTCGTGGCGGGCGTCGGTCTCGCGGCGCTGCTCGTGGTCGAGCTCGCGCGCATCGGCTTCACCGCGGATCAGTACGCGATGATCTGCCGCTATCACTTCGAGCGACACGAACGATGCGGCAAGTGGCTCAAGGAGAACACGCCGCCCGACGCGGTCATCGCCACGCACG
>CAZZAH010000800.1:0-1915 GCA_964652115.1 uncultured bacterium
GGCCTTCGACCATCGGACGAAGGTAGGCCTGCTTCTGTGCCTCATCGCCGAAGTGAAGGAGCGGCATCTCGACCGACCAGATCTGCGCGTTCAAGGAGAAGACGAGGCCGTTGTCGCGGCACGCTTCGCCCAATGCCTCGCAGACGCGAACGGTGGTAATGAGGTCTTGGCCCTGCCCGCCGTAGGCCTCCGGGACGTGCAGCCCCTGGATGCCCATCTCGGCGCAGGCGACCCAGCCTTCGCGGTTGAAGGCGCCGTCGTGGTCGCGGCGGATGAGGTCGTGGTTGAGCTTCGCCTCGGCGAACTCGCGAACGGCCCGGGCGAGCTCTTCCTGCTCGGGCGTGAAGCTGAAGTCCATGCGCGTCGTCTCCGGGCCTTAGGGTCAAGGCCCCGGAGTATACGCGAGTCGGGCGGGCATCTCCTTCGCAACCGTGGCCGACGATGCACCGGGAGCGGCTGCCCGCGACCAGAGGCCTTGACCTCGTACCGGAAGCGAAGGCTCGGCCGCCGAATTTTTCGCTGGGGATCACTCAGACATAAATCGAGTTGATTCGTCCGGTGGGCTCTCGCTACTGTTTCAGGACACGAGAAAGGAGGTGGTCCAAATATGAAATGTTTGACCCGTGAGGTGCCTGACCGTTAGGCAGCCCGACCCGCTCGTTAGAATGCATTCCGCGGCCGGGCTGCCGGCGGAATTCAAGCAGGTAACCGAAGCCCAGGGGTTCTCGGATTGGTCGTCCGAGACCGAAGCCTGAAGAGGAGCGATCCTCCGACGGAAGCGGAAGAACCCCTGGGTTTCCCTTTTTCCGGCGCGGCCGTTCACCCGGCGCAAGCGCGGCATCCCGGGACTTCCCCATGGCCCAGACGACGCGCCACCCAGCGGCTCTAAGCCCCAGCGACGCGACTCCCCCGCCTTCGGCCGGCGCTCCCTTCGACTGGAAAGTTCATCTCTCCCAGATCTTCGTCCAGATCACCTTCGGCGGCTTTCATGTCGCGGGGAAGGCGTTGCTCGGGCACATCCCGCCGCTCGCGCTCGGCTGCCTTCGTGTGATGGTGGCGACGCCGCTGCTGCTCATCCTCGCCTTCGCGCTCGATCGCGAGTGGCCGACCCGGCGCGATCTGCCACGGCTCGCGATCCTGGGGCTCCTCGGCGTCACCGCGAACCAGATCCTCTTCATCTATGGGCTCAAGCTCACGACCGCGACCAACGCGGGGATCCTGATGCCGTCGATTCCGGTCTTCGCGGTCGCCGCGGCCGCGATGCTCGGGGTGGAGAAGCTCGACCGCGTGCGCGTCCTCGGCATCGTGCTCGCGGTGATGGGTGCCCTCGTGATGCTCGATCCGCGCCGCTTTCACGCGGGCGATCACATGCTGCTCGGCAATCTCCTCCTGCTCGCGAACTGCCTCGCCTACGGGGTCTTTCTCGTGCTGCAGCGGCCGGTGCTGAGGCGGCTCAAGCCGCTGACCGTGGTGGCGTGGTCCTTTCTCTTCGGCAGCATCGGCGTGTTGCTGATCGGGAGGCGAGACCTCGAGAGCGTGAACTGGAGCGCGCTGCCGGCGAGCGCCTACTGGCAGATCGGCTACATCGTGATCGTGCCGACCGCGATCAACTACGCGCTCAACACCTGGTCGGTGCGGCGCTCCTCGCCGAGCCTGGTCGCGACCTACACCACGCTCCAGCCGCTAACGGCGGCGTCGCTCGCCGCGATCTTTCTGCACGAGACGCTTTCGCCGCACAGCCTGCTCGGGTTCGTGCTGATCGTGGCGGGGCTGGTGGCGGTCACGCGGGCGGTGCAGACGGAGACAAAGAACAAGCCCCGCGCTGCGTGAACGAGCGCGGGGCCATCTGTCAGCGAAGACGTGATGTGGTCGGTTACCGGATCAGAATCTGACGCGAGACCGCACTCGCTCCCCC
>CAZZAH010000801.1:0-1910 GCA_964652115.1 uncultured bacterium
AGCCATTGCTCGTGTAACAGCTCTCGGCGTCGAGCCGCGAACGCCAGGCGTCGCGCAGGGGAGTGACGCGCAGCGGCCCATCCGGTGTCCGCCACGCGTCGCGAGCATCGAACCCGATTCGCTCCCCCACGCCGAGCTTCCAGTAGCGATGGAAGACGCCGACCACGATCACGATCGGCGCATGCAGTCGCGGGAGCACTTCACGGCAGACGCGCGCAGCGTAACGATAGTCGTCATGCGGTGCGATCGCGCCGAGAACAGGCGCGGCGCCTTCCGAAGCGAGAGCGAGGCGCGTCGGCGCGGGGGGCGTGGCCGCGGCCGCGAGGCATCCATCGATCTCCTCCGCCCGAGTGGCGAACCCGATCACGTCACGCTGGCCGCGCAGCTCGCGGGTCGACGCGATGCCCATCGACGCTTCGATCTCGGCCACGACCTCGGGCGGGAGAATCTCGTCCATGCCCGCCATCCTGCCCCATGCCCATCTTTTCGTGTCCGGATTTCCTCGCGTCTCACGCGTATCGGATCGAGGGCGGCGCAGGACCGGCGTTTGCCCTCGACGGCCTTGGGGCAGGGCCATCGCCCATGGATCCGCAACTCCAGCGGCGGAGAAGAGAGCGGTCCAACGAAGGAGTACCCGCAATGCAGCATGCGATGAAGTTCACCTTGGCCCTCGCCGCCGCGCTCACGATCGCGGCGCCGGCGCGCGCCACGCTCTACGACCTGACCTTCAGCAATCCTCCCCACACCGCCGGCTTCCCGCCGGTCGTGGGAAGCGGCCCGGCGATTCGCCACACCATCTCGGAGATCGATTGGGGAACGCCGGAGGTGGTGACGGCGTTCGGCGCGTTGACCGACCAGCCGTGCGCGTTCGACTCGTGGGACGGCGCGGGCGATCAGATCACGCTTCGCCTCGACGACCTTCCCGCCTCCGACTTCTACAGCCTGACGGTCGACGTGCTGGTCGAGTCCGCCACGACCGACGACGAGTTCTCGATCCTCTTCGACGCGCCGGGAACGAGGCGGATCGACTTCCACGCGGACGGAACGGTCTGGCAGTGGGTCACGGGACTTCCGGTCGTGCCGCTCGGCTCCTACGCGCTCGGCTCGGTGGTGAGGGTTCGCGCCGACATCAACCTCAACACCGATACCTGGACGATCTTCTTGGACGGCGCGGTCGTCTTCAGCGGCGACTTCGGCAGCGCGAGCGCGATTCAGACCATCCGCTTCTCGACCGAGGTCGCCGGCATACCGACCGGTTGCCGCGCCGCGATCGACAACGTGATCGTGACCGAGGAGACGGGCGGCGGCGGATGCGATCGCCTCACCATGAGCGGCCTCACGATCGGCGATGAGTACGCCGTCGGTGATGAGTTCATGACCGAGGGCGTGGCGATCAGCGTGAGCGAGTTCTTCGATCAGGTCGGGCCGTGCGCTGCGGTCGCGCGCTTCGGTTCCTGCTTCGTCGAGGCAGGCGGACAGGCCTGCGGCGCCGGTCGCGAGCTGCACCTGAGCAACTGCACCCTGACCTTCGATTTCGGCGGGTCGGTGAGCGAGGTGGTGATCCCCTACGGCGAGTACGGCGGAACGGTCTCGCTCGGCATCAACGGCGCGTGCGAGACGGTCGAGAACTACATCGACCTCGACGGCACCAGCATGGGTGGCGTCAGCATCAGCGTGTTCGACTTCGGCGTGAGCGGACAAGGCTGCGGCGTGATCCGCTTGGGCGGCACGGTCGAGTCGCTCAGCTTAGGGGGACAGGAGTTCTACCTCGACGCGCTGAGCTACTGCCACACCTGCGCGGACCTCGTGCGTTCGGCGTACGACAATCTGCCCGCTGGCGCGAACTACGCGGTGGGGCAGACGTTCAGCAGCGGCGCGGCCACGCATCGCATTCGTCCCGGCGTCGCGGC
>CAZZAH010000802.1:0-1910 GCA_964652115.1 uncultured bacterium
GGTCAGGTTGTAGTCTGGTGGTCTGTCGATGGGATGTTTACACGGAGGGGGGAGGTTTGTAAAGCGACACGTGCGGCCGCTACCTCAGCAGGCAAGCTCAGCCGGCGGACGTCGGAGGCGCGACTCCGTCTACACTAAGAGGCTCACCGCGTCACGGATCGCAACACTTCCCAGGACGGTAGCCAGCGTCTATCGCGTCATCTCGTGACTTGAAGAACACCGTGCAGTGTTTACATCCGAAGTAACGGCAAGACGAGAGATGGAAGATGTGACTCTGTGTGTTGCCGACAAAAAGCGTGGGCCGGTCGGCCTCGCGCTGTGCCTTCTTCTCGCCCACGGTCGAGGGCTCGCAGACCTTGCAGGGTCGGTAGCCCGCCGCAACAGCAGCTGCCCCCGATGCAAACTCGACCGTACAATTCGAGCAGTCGTAGTACCTACAATCTGGCGCGTGGAAGACGTGGGATTTCGCGTTTCCGTGGTAGACGATCGCGATCGACGACTCGCTGCGGGTGAGGCCCGCAAGCATCGCGATCAGGGTTAGGGCTAGGAATGAGAACCTCAATCGTCGCGGCATTTGTCCGTCTCCCTCAGCGCGATTCCTTCGACTAGATCGATCGGATCTCGGACCGATCCCGCGAGCCCGCCGGTGTCATTCCAGGTTTCGGCATTCGGCGGCCAGATCCCCTGCTTAGATCCGATAGCAGATGCGTCGAAGGGCGACACCATCGCTGGTTCCCCAGTAGGTGGCACCCTATCCTTAACTCGACCAGGGCGTTGTCCTCGCGGAGCGGCTCGATCCGCGTTCATCTAGTACCTCGGGATGCGTGCAGCCGCAGGGTGGAGACTCTTGGCAAAACGGAGCAGCAGCTATCATCCCGTTCGACTTCACCTCGGCGCGTCCCAGATCACACTCTTCTTGCTGTCGAACAGGACCAGGGACGCGGCAGAACGGTTTGTCGTCGTTCCTGTCGCTGGGGTTACGAGGGTGGTCCCCCCGAGAATCGCCGAATAGCCAGCTGGGTCGTAGAGGTTAAGCGAGGGACCACCGTTCGCTGCGGAGAGAATGGCTCCTCTCGACCCCTCCTGGCCGAACAGACCAAGCACGGGTCCGTCCTTGGAAATCGAAAAGGAGGCCGAGGTATGCTCTGGATCGGCGTACAGGCTAAGCCCTGGTCGTTCTTTATCCATGCTCAGAGCAGCGCTCACGTGACCCCTCTCGTCCAGAAGGCTAAGCCCTGGCCCGTCCTTACCATTGTGCAGGAACGCACGCAGCCTTAACCTTTCGTCGAGAAGAACCAGCCTCGGTCCATCCTCATCTGGATCATCCGAAGTCAGCGATATCCTGGTGAACCCCGCCTTGTCACAGAGGTCAAGACTCGACGACACTTTGTCCGAAGTAAATTTCGCTCTGGCATTCTCGTCCTCGTCAAGCAGCACAAGCTCCGGCCCGTCTCCCGTCACGGAAAGAACAGCCCGCGGCTTCCCAGCTTCGTCCACGACGCAGAGCTTCCGGGCCCGAATCTCCTCCGACACCTTGGGCCCCTGCGTTTGCCCCATGAGCATCACTCCGCCCACCACGACGAGCGCCAGCAGCGCCCCGCGCTTCATCGCCCGGTTCTCCCGCTCCAGCCTCATCACGCGGGCCTCCAGTCCGTCTGCCATCGGCTTCCCCCTTTCGCCTGAGGTCCTGAGCCAAGGACCGATCGTCATCAGGAAGTGCGACCCGACCATCGTCCAGGTAACCTCTGTCCGGTCACTGCTGGTTTGAACGAGGCGGGAATCGGAACGAGCGCGCTCGCTCCAGGTCGACGTCGATCCCGACGGACTTGAATCGCTCTGGAAACACCAAGGAGAAGATGTCGAGGACGCAAATCCCATCGTCTGCCGCACTCATTAAGGCGAATCGGAGC
>CAZZAH010000803.1:0-1899 GCA_964652115.1 uncultured bacterium
GGCCTTCCTGCTCGCGAGCGGGCGCGGCCTCGTGTCCGCGATTCGAGCGTGGCGTACGAGCCAGGCCGGCGCTTCGCGTCGCGGATCGTGGCGGCGCGCGGCGCTGGTCACGGTGACGTTGCTCACCACGGCGGTTCTCCTTCGCGGCGGTCACGGACGCGAGTCGTCCGCCGCAGAGTTCACGCTGCGCGAGGTCGCCCCGGTTGAATCGGGCATCGACGCGCGCCTCGGCACCACGCTCGATGAGGTCGATCCCCGGGTCGCGCACATCGCAAAGTGGATCCTCTCCGTCGGCAGTGCGGTCGTCGCCGCCGATGTCGATCTGGATGGACGCGTCGACCTCTTTCTCTCCGCGCCGGTGATGCAGCCGGACGATCGCGCCGTGCTCTATCGGAACCTCGGCGGCTTTCGCTTCGAGCGCGTGCGGTTGCCGGCGCTCGATTCGATCGTGGCCGACCCCAAGTCGCATGGATTGATCGCGGGCGGCCTCTTCGCTGACTGGGACAACGACGGCGATCCCGATCTCGTGCTGCCGGTCGCCTTCGGTCGCTGCCTTCTCCTCGCCAATCGCATGGTCGAGGAGGGTCGCCCGCGCTTCGAGGAGATCGCGGGTGCCTTCGACGAGCATGCGATCAGCGTGGCGGCGCAGGCTCTCGACTACGACCGCGACGGACGGCTCGACCTCTTCATCGCGCAGGTGATGGCGCCCGAGCTGCGCGACTACGCGCTTCCGACGCCGCTCAACATCTTCGATCTGCCCGAGCCCGAGTGGCCCGGTGATCGGCGCATGTTCCACTTCATGCACGAGAGCTGGTGGAACGCTCGGAACGGCGGTGCGAATCGACTCTATCGCGGGGAGGGCGCGCTGGCCTTCACGCCATCGCCTGGCCCGGCAGAGACGCACTGGTCGCTCGCCGTCGGCACCGGCGACCTCGATCACGACGGATGGACCGACCTCTACGTCGCGAACGACTTCGGCCCCGACGACCTTTACCGCAACGAGGACGGCCGCGGCTTTCGCGCCGTGCGCGGACACGACACCTCCTCGATCGGACGCGACACCTACAAGGGAATGAACGCCACTCTCGCCGACCTCGACCGCGACGGCGACCTCGACATCTACGTCTCGAACGTGCACGAGCCGTTGCAAGCCGAGGGGAGCCTGCTCTGGATCAACCAATCGCGCGAAGGAGAACTCCGCTTTCGCGACGAGGCGGCCACGCGCGGCGCGCTCAATGAGCGGCGATTCGGTTGGGGCGCCGCCGCCGGGGACCTCGACAACGACGGCTGGATCGATCTCCTACAAGCGAACGGCATGGTCGACGACACGCCCGACCGCCGCTATCCCGACTGCCCCGACTACTGGTACGTGAACGAGAAGGTGATGCGCGCGGGCCCGGAGATCCACGCCTACGCCGACCGCTGGGGCGATCTCCGCGGGCGCGGCATCTTCGGCCACGAAGCCAATCGCGTGTATCTGAACCGCGGCGCCGGCGCGAAGCCTCAGTTCGTCGACGCCGCGCGCGCCTTGGGGTGGACCGAGCGCGGTTGCTCGCGCGGCATCGCTCTGGTCGACCTCGACGACGACGGACGCCTCGATGTGGTGGTGACGCATCCCTTCGGCCGCGCGTCGATCTACCGCAACGAAGCCACGACCACGCAGCCATTGCACTGGATCGGGCTCACGTTGGTGGGCGATGGACGGACCACGTCGCGCGACGCCATCGGCTCACGCGTGTCGATCGACGCGGGCGCCGCGCCTCTGGTCGCCGAGGTTCAAGCGATGAACGGCTTCTCGGCCGAGGGGGATCGACGCCTGCACTTCGGACTGGGCGCGATCGGCGGCCCGATCACGGTCGAGGTCGAGTGGTATGGCGGAACGCGCGAGCGCTTCGAGCT
>CAZZAH010000804.1:0-1899 GCA_964652115.1 uncultured bacterium
ACTTCGCTTCTGCCGCTTCGCGCAGCAGGTGGTGACGCGCCGTCCGGATTTGGTCCGTTATCTCTGGATCGGGCGTGAGGTCGACGCCTACTTCGCCAACAACGTGCTCGAGGTCGACCCCTTCATCGAGCTGGTCAACGCGTGCCAGGACTCCCTGCGCCGGGTCGCGCCGTTGGTCGACGTCGGAACCACCTTGTCCTACGGGGAAGCCGAGGAAGCGGGCCGTTTCGCGCGCTGCGATCGGCTCGCGCCCGCCGGCACCGTCTTCGGCCTCTCGGTCTACGGCCGCGACGCGAGCTACCGGCAGACGATGAACGCGAACGCCACCTCCGATCGCCTGCGCGCGGCGCTCGATCGCTACTCCTCCCGTCCGGTCATCGTGACCGAGATCGCCTACCCCTTCGAGTCGAGCAACCCCGGAGAGCAGGACCGATTCGTCGGGCGCTTGGTCGAGGTGCTGGGCGCTCCGCCCAACAACCTTCGCGGCGTCTTCTGGGAGTCGCTTCACGATTGGGACGGCGCGGTCGCGGAGGAGCGCGCGAATCGGTTGTACGGCGGCGAGGAAATCCGACGCGCCAACTACGTGAAGCAGCTTCGCAGCCAAGGCCTTCGCACGCTGGACGGTTCGCTTCGCCAGGCGTTCCTCACCGCACGCAGCTGGAATCGCGACGAGCCGCGTTGAGTGGTCGAGAGACGTCGCGCTGACCACTCGCGCTCCCAGCCGGGCATTGCCTCGATCTGCCGCATCTCGTAGGCTGCCGGCTTCACCGAAACGAAAGGCGAGCGATGATCTTCGAGCAGTTCAAGCAGCAGCTTCCCGATCTCGATCCGTCGGAGACCGACGAGTGGATGGAGGCGCTGGACGGCGTGGTCGAGCGCGAGGGACGGGCCCGCGCGCAGTTTCTTCTCTATCGCCTCTTGAAGCTGGCGAGGATGCGGAACGTGGGCCTCCCGCCGACGGTGCAGACCCGTTACATCAACACGATCAGCCCGGAGCAGGAGCCGCCCTTTCCCGGCGATGAGGACATCGAGCGCCGCATCCGCCGCCTGATCCGCTGGAACGCGGCGGTGATGGTGCATCGCGCGAACCACGAGTATCCGGGGATCGGCGGGCACCTTTCGACCTACGCCTCGAGCGCGAGCCTCTACGAGGTCGGCTTCAATCACTTCTTCCGCGGCAAGGACGGCGATCAGGTCGGCGATCAGATCTTCTTCCAGGGGCATGGCGCGCCCGGCATCTACGCGCGCGCGTTCCTCGAAGGCCGCTTGAGCGAGGATCATCTCGAGCACTTCCGCCGCGAGGTCGGCGGGAAGGGGCTCTCGAGCTATCCGCATCCGCGGCTCATGCCCGACTTCTGGGAGTTTCCGACCGTGTCGATGGGCTTAGGCCCGATCAACGCGATCTACCAGGCTCGCTACAATCGCTACCTTCACAATCGCGGCCTGGCCGACACCTCGCGCCGTCGCGTCTGGTGCTTCGTTGGCGACGGCGAGACCGACGAGCCGGAGGCGCTGGGTGCGCTCTCGCTCGCGGCGCGTGAAGGGCTCGATAACCTCATCTTCGTGGTGAACTGCAATCTTCAACGGCTCGATGGTCCGGTGCGCGGTAACGGAAAGATCATCCAGGAGCTTGAGTCTGTCTTCCGCGGCGCCGGTTGGAACGTGCTCAAGGTGATCTGGGGACGCGAGTGGGACGAGCTCCTCCAGCACGACGACGATGGGCTTCTGCTCCAGAAGATGAGCGAGACGCTCGACGGCGACTACCAGCGCTTCTCGGTCGAGAGCGGCGCCTACATCCGCGAGCACTTCTTCGGGCCCGATCCGCGGCTCCAGAAGCTGGTCGCGCATCTCTCGGATGAGGACCTGAAGCACCTGCGCCGTGGTGGCCACGACTATCGC
>CAZZAH010000805.1:0-1895 GCA_964652115.1 uncultured bacterium
ACCGGCTCCGCCACCGCGATCCCTTGCGCCGATAGATGGCGCACGAACGCGATCTCGCCCTCGTTCTCCTCCGCGGTGCGGTGCGTCGGGTCGGTCAGCCGAAGGATGAAGGGCCGGCCGCCGCGCTCGAATCGATAGACGCTGTTGCCCGAGGTCGCGATGTGCCGGAGCGTGCGCGCATCCCCGGACCAGAGGCCGAGCGCCTCGGTCGCGACGACCTCATCGAAATGTCGCATCCGACCTCCCGCGCGGCGCCGCATGGTAGCGCAGAGCGCGTGAAAGTCCCGGGTGAATCCTGTAGATTCGCTGCGGTCCCCTTGCCTGTTGGACCTCGAGGAGGCTTGCCGTTCCATGCCCGAACGACCCGATCGCCGCGAATCGTCCCCTTCGGCGGCGCCGCCGATTACCCATCGCCAATGCCGCGAGGACGTCCCTCCCAAGTATCGTTGGGACCTCGAGCGGATCTGTCCGGGCTGGCCGGAGTGGCAAGCGGAGTACGTCGCGTTGGACGCCCTCCTCGTGCGCTATCAGAGCTTGAGGGGTCGGCTCCACGAAGGCGCCGCCGTGGTGCTCGAGCTGCACCTTCTCGACGATGAGCTCGATCGGCGAATCGGCCGCCTCTATCGCTACCCGCAGCTCCTTCGCGACACCGACATGCGAAGCAACGAGGCGGCGGCGCGTGTGCAAGAAGTGCAGAGCCTGATCTCGCGCCAGAGGACCGCGACCTCCTGGGTCGAGCCCGAGCTGCTCGCGATCCCACGCGCGACGATGGAGCGATGGATCGACGAGACGCCCGGCCTTGGACCCTTTCGCTTCCCGATTCTCGAGCTCTATCGGCGGCGGGAGCATGTGCTCGATGAAGGACAGGAGCGACTGCTCTCCTTCGCCGGACCGTTCCAGCAGACCGCGGCCACCACCTATCGCGAGCTTTGTACATCCGACGCGCGCTTTCAGGTGGTCACGCTGACCAACGGCGAGGAAACGACGATCTCGCCCGGAAAGTACGCCGCGCTCCTTCAGACTTCGCGGCAACAGGAAGATCGAGCGAAGGCCTTCCGCGCGATGCATGAGGTTTACCTCACGAACCTCAATACCTACGCCGCAATTTATCACGGCGTGCTCCAGCGCGATTGGTTCCTCGCACAGTCGCGGCGCTATCCCAGCGCCCTCGCCGCGGCGCTCGATCAGAAGAACGTTCCGGCGTCGGTCTTTCACACGCTCATCTCGGTGGTGCGTGATGGCGCGGAGCCGGCTCGTCGCTACCATCGCTTGCGGAAGCGGATGCTGGGGCTCGAGCGCTACTTCCTCTACGACGCGCAGATCCCGGTGATCGACTCGACGCGAGCCTTCTCCTACGACGAGATGGAGGAGCTGATCGTCGAATCGGTCGCGCCGCTCGGCGCGCAGTACCAGGCGAGCATGCGCGAACGTTTCGCCGGCGGTTGGGTCGACGTCTACGAGAACGAGGGCAAGCGATCGGGCGCGTACTCCGCCGGCGTCTACGGCGTCGGCCCCTACGTCCTGATCAACTACAACGAGACGATGCGCGACGCCTTCACCCTGGCGCATGAGCTGGGGCACGCGATGCACACCGTGTTGTCCTTCGAGACCCAGCCGCACGTCACCGCGAGCTATACCATCTTCGTGGCCGAGGTGGCGTCGACGCTGAACGAGGCGCTACTCCTGGATACCTTGCTGAAGCGCACGCGTGATCCACGCGAGCGGGCGGCGCTCCTGCAGCACCAGATCGACGCGATCCTCTCGACCTTCTTCACGCAGGTCCTCTTTGCCGATTTCGAGCATCGCGCGCATGGCCTGGTCGAGCAGGGCAAGCCGATCACCGCCGACACGCTCAACTCGCTTTACCTCGGCATCATGCGCGAGTACTACGACGA
>CAZZAH010000806.1:0-1891 GCA_964652115.1 uncultured bacterium
CGGCGCCGATCACCGGCGAATCGCCGAGTCGTCCCGGCCACTTTCCGGGAGCGCCACCGGTCGAGGTTGCCGCGGCCAACCGGCCTTCGCGATCGCGCGCCACCGCACCGACCGTGCCCTGCGGATGATCGAAGGGGTCCTTGATCTCGAAGCCGGCCGTGCGAAGGATCTCTTCCCAACGTGCGCGTTCGCGGGGAACGATCAACGCCTCCTGCGTGGTGAGCTCGAGCCCGAAACGCTCCGCCGCGCGCAGGGCGCCCTCGCCGGTCAGGAAGACGTGACGTCCGTGCTCCATCAAGGCGCGGGCAAGGAGGATCGGGCTCTTCACGCGATCGACCGCGCCGATCGCGCCCGCGCGAAGGGAGGTTCCCTCCATGATCGACGCGTCCATCTCGACCCGGCCATCGAGGTTCAGGACCGAGCCGACGCCGGCGTCGAAGACGGGATCCTCTTCCATCGCGATGACGGCGGCGACCACCGCATCGATCGCGCTGCCTCCGGCCATCAGCACCGCGGCGCCGCGGCGAAGCGCCTCTTCCATGCCGCGCCGCGCGGGGTCGACCTCCTCGTCGGGAATCGCCCAGGCTCCGCCGTGCACTACGAGCATCGTGCGTTCCAACCTTCCTCCTTCTGAGTCGCGAGCGGCCAAGGGCGAGGCGAGCGGCGAGAGTATACTGGGCTCGCCCCGGCGGAAGGAGGCCACGATGCCTTCAGTCGAGCGACAGATCAATCGGCAGCTCGAGCGCTGGAATCTCGAGCGCCGGCTGGAGCGTGAGGAGGCGAGCGAGACGGCGCAGCCGGAGCCGCGGCGTCCCTGGATCGCGATCTCGCGCCAGGCCGGTGCCGGCGGCGGCGAGGTGGCGAAGCGGTTGGCGCTGGATCTCGGCTACCGCGTCTTCGATCGCGAGATCGTCGACGCGATCGCCACTCGTTCCGACTTTCGCCGCGCGACCTTGGAGACGTTGGACGAGAGGGTGCGTTCGGGCCTCGAGCTCAACGTCGAGGGTTGGCTTCGCGGCCATGCCCTCGAGGAGAGCGATTACCTGAGGCACCTGGTCGAGGTGGTGTGGAGCATCGGGCAGCACGGCCATGCCATCTTGCTCGGGCGCGCCGCGCACCTGATCCTGGGCGCGGAAGGCGGCTTGAGGGTTCGGCTCGGCGCGCGGCTCGACGACCGATGCGCGCGCCTCGCTTCGATCGAGCATTCGTCAGAGCAGGACGCGCGAGCTCGGGTCGCGCATCTCGATGAGGAGCGCGTGCGCTTCACGCGCCGTTACTTTCACCGCGAGGTCGATCGGATCGAGGATGTCGACCTGGCGATCAACACCAGCGCGCTCGGCATCACCGGCACGGTCCGGCTGATCGAGAGGGCGTTGCAGGAGAAGATGGGATTCGGCGCGGTCTCCGAGCAGGCGCGGCGCATGCGCGCTTGAGCGAGGGGCGGACGCACGAGGAGAGGAGGCGCATGGCGCCGGCAGGGAGCTTCGACGTCGTCATCATCGGTCCCCACCCCGACGACGTCGAGATGAGCATGGCGGGGACGGTGATCAAGCTGGTGCGCGCGGGCAAGCGCGTGCTCAACGTGAGCGTGACGCAAGGCGAGCGCGGGACCTACGGCACGGTCGAAACGCGGCGTGAAGAGTTCGCCGCCGCCAATCGCGTGATGGGCTCGGAAGGCCTGCTGCTCGACTTCCCCGACACCGCGGTGACCAACGATTACGAGGGGAAGCTCAAGATCGCGCGCCTGATTCGAACCTACCGTCCGTCGGTCGCCTTCACGCCCTATCACACGAATCCGTTCGGGCACTTCGACGGCTCGGCCAACGTCGACCACTACACCACCGGCGCGATGGTGCGTGACGGGCTGAAGCTCGCTCGCTTCAAGAACCTC
>CAZZAH010000807.1:0-1891 GCA_964652115.1 uncultured bacterium
CTCGCCGGGGATGGGTAGCGTGCGCGGATCGCGCGTCGGACCCGACTCGCCGCTAGATTGCGTTCACGCGACGTAAGGTAATTCTGTGGCAGTTGCAGGCGAGCTGGGCAGCGGCATAAAGCGCAGACTAGAATCGTCCACCGGCTGTCGGGCTAGCTCGGCGGGAATTCCTCGAACGAGCACCTGGTGATCCGGCACTCCAACCGAAGGAGAGCCTGATGAAGAAGTTGATAGTGTTGCTCGCCGTCCTGGCGGGCGTTCGTTTCGCCGGCGACGCGCACGCCGCCGACTCCGCAAAGGTCTACAACGGCACCGATCCGGTCGAGACGAACCTCATCCTCCCGACCGACGGGGGAAGTTGCGATGTGTTGAGCATGAATACGGACGGCAGCTATGAAAACGGCTACGCGTGGCAGTACGCGGGCGTCGTCGCGCCGACCTACGGCGCCTTCGCTGAATGCTACATCGCCACCTTCTACTTCGAAAAAGTCTGTGCCCTTGTCTTCGACCTCACCCAGGTTGGCAACCAGGCGGGTCAGCAGATGGACCTTTACGTGTGGGACGACGTCGGTGGCGTGCCCGGCAATGTGATTTGCGGCCCCGTACCGGTCACGCCTGGATCGATCGCGTTCTGGCCAAGCCTCAGCCGCCATGTGTTCGAGGTGCCGGATCCCTGCTGCGTACAGGGCCTGCTGTGGGTCGGGTATTGGGGTAACTGGCCGGGCCAGCTTGCTCCGTGGTACGTGGGCGCGGACCTCGACGGGTTCGGCGGTTGCCCGCTGACCAACATTGCTCCTGGCATCGGGTATCCCACCGGGTGGACCAACACGAGCCAAGTCTGGGGGCCGACGCAAGCCCTCGGCATCGGCTACGAGGCGGTTAACTGTGAAAGCGTTCCGGTTCAGAGAAGCACCTGGGGCACGATCAAGAACTTGTACAACTAGCGCGCGCTCGTGACGACTCGAATCGTCCCCGTTGACGTCGCGCCAATCCGCTTGCACATCTCTGCCTCCGACGCCGCCGACTTCGAGATGAACGGCAACTAAGCGGGTCAGAGCATGGACGTCTGAGGTCCAAAGCAAGCGCTGTACTCCAACTGAAGCCGCCGCCTCGCGCCCCGGGGCTCAGGCGTCGGCTTCACGCCCTTCGACCGCGCTTAGCTCGCGTTCGGTGAATCCCGCCAGCCGTCGCCCTTCACGATCGACCGGCGTAGGACGCGAGCCGCGCTCGCGACGGAACTCCGCCAGGAGCTCGATGAAGCGCGACTCTGGGTCGACCTCGAGCCGCGTGCAGACCGCGCGAAACCATCGCGTCCCGGTGCCGACGTGCCCGATTTCCTCTCGGTAGATCACCTCGAGGATCGAAGCGCTCGAGTGATCCCCCGCGCGTGCGAGCTGGTCTCGCAATCGCGCCGACACATCGAGGCCGCGCGCTTCCAGGATGCGCGGCACGACGGCCAGTCGCTCTTCCACCGTCGTCGAGCGATGCGCCGCATCCCAGAGCCCGAGGTGGATCGGCAGATCGCCAAACTCCCCACCGAGCTCATGCAAGCGACCGAGCACCATCCGCGCGTGCCGCACCTCTTCGCCCGCGAGGCGGATCCAATCGCGATGAAACTCGGCCGGCTCCTCCGGAAAGTCGCGCGAGGTCATGAGCGCCAGCTCGACCGCCGAGAGCTCGATGTTCGCCACCGAGTGCATGAGCGAGTAACGACCGGGCGCGTTGGCGAGCTTGGGGCGTTCGGGGACCTCGTGCGGGGAGAGGAGCGTGAAGCTCGGCGGCCGCGCGGGAGGGCGCGCGATCCCGGCGCGATCGGCGGGCTGACTCGACGCTCCGAGAGCGTCGGCCCTCGCGACCAACGCCTCGGTGCGCGCGAGCTTTCGCTCGAGGT
>CAZZAH010000808.1:0-1891 GCA_964652115.1 uncultured bacterium
GCCCGATCACGGTCGAGGTCGAGTGGTATGGCGGAACGCGCGAGCGCTTCGAGCTCCCGGCGGTGGATCGTTACGTAGCGTTGCGGCAAGGATCTGGCACATCCGCGCTCGTCGCGGGCGCGGCATCTTGAAGCGACCTCCATCGCGCTCTCATGGTTTCGGTGCGGCTCTGTAGACGTGCTCGACGAAGCGCTTCCAGCCCTTCTTCGTCTTCGACTCGACCACCCAATGCATGCCGCCATCGTCCGCCGGCCAGTAGACCATACGCGCTCGGCCCGCGGGCATGTCGGCCTCGAATCCAATCGCCTCGGGATGCAGGTCGGTCACGTCGGCCAAGGTGCCTTGCGATCGCTTGCCGTCGGAGGTGAACGACCAGAAGCTGACGACGCCGTCATCACCGACGCCGATCACGGCCAGCTCCTCGTAAACCTTCGCCGACTTCCCCGCACCGATCTCCCAACGCGCGTTGAGCCGGAGATAGTTCGCGCCGAGGATCGGCTCGAGCGTGCGGCGGCAGGTGATCGGCCCCATTTCAGAGCCCGCCTTCGCGACCCAGGAGCCGTGGAGCGGCGCGAAACCGCCGAGCTTGCCGCGGCCCTTCTTCCAGAGCTTCGCCATCGATTCCTCCTTGAAGCTGAAGTTGCCCGAACGATCATAGCCTCTACAACGAGGCGCGGGTCGACATCCTCCCTTCGTTCCGCTTACTGTCGGGCCGAGGTTCGTTCGTCCATTCGACGTAAAAGGGGGCCAGCCTATGTCACTTTGGAAGAAGCTCGAGGTCGAGAGGGTCGAACACACCTCTCCTCAGGCCGTCATCTTTCGCATCGCCGGTACGCTGACCGATACGAAGGAGGCCTTCAGCCTTCTGGACGAGATCCGGGAAGAGGTCAGAAAGATGACGCCGCTCATCATCCTCAACCTCGCGCAGATCGAGCGGATGACCAGCGCCGGCGTCGGCATCATCGCTGCGGCCTACACCTCGACGCAGCGCGACGGCGGCAAGCTGGTCTTGGCCCAGGCGACGGAGCGGTCCGAGCAGCTCCTCGCCCTGGTTGGGCTCTGGGCTCAGATCGCGCACGTCGATACCGAGGAGGCGGCGCTTCGGTAACAGCCCCTAGCGCGCGAACTGGGCCGCGAAATCGGAGCCCGCCGCTCCGCTCATTGCGCCTCGCGCCGCTCCGTCGAGTAGATGTCGAACGGCGTGTTGTCTCCCTCATATTCCGGCACTCGACGCTCGAAGCTCATGCCGATCTTCTGAGCCACGCGCTGCGAGGCCACGTTGTCCGGGTCGATCAAGCAGATCAGGCGGGTGAAGTGCAGCTCGTCGAAAGCGTGTCGAAGGATCGCCCGCGCCGCTTCCGTCGCTAGGCCCTGCCCCCAGTAGGCCGGCGCGATCGCATAGGCGACCTCCACCTCCTCGCGCCCCTCGATCGACCACGGCAGCAAGCCGCATCGGCCGATGAAGGTCCCCGTCGGCCGGTGGATCGTCGCCCACAGTCCAAGCCGCGGATTCCGACGGTGGCCGTGCTGGTGCCACTCCAATTCCTCGCGCGCCTGCTCGCGCGAGCGCGGTGCGTCGGGAATGTACTGCGTGATCCTCGGATCGGAGTAGAACGCCCAGAGATCATCGAGGTCCTCGATGACCTGGCGGCGAAGGAGCAGGCGTTCGGTTTCCAGGATGATGGTGCGGGACATTGAGCTCTCCGCTTAGTGCACCGACTCAGCGATCGAGGATGGGCAGGTACGCGCGCCACGCCCCAACCGCCTCGCGATACTGCTTCGCCAGTACGCGCGCGATCTGCGCGATGTGCCCAAGATCGTGCGCGACCCAGGTCGCGAGCAACTGACGGAGCGTGACCACCCCGAGCTCCGGGTGCTCGCCCTCGAGCGC
>CAZZAH010000809.1:0-1890 GCA_964652115.1 uncultured bacterium
GGCATGCCGCAGGGATTGCGCGAAGCCAAGAGTTCCTCCGGGCGCCACCTTAGCACTACGGGGAAGTCGACTCGACCGGCGGCTCGGGACTGCTGTCCTCGTCGCGCGTTGGCTCAGGGTGAATGTAGGGAATGTTCTGCCAGGGTTCCTGCTCGTCTTCGGGCTCCTCAAGATCGGAACCGTCCATCATGCCCGCGCGCATTTCCTTGTTCTCCGATGCAAAGGCTCGAGTGAAGAGCTGGTTCATCACGCGCCCTTCGGCATCCATCGGGATCGCTTGCCGAAGCAGGTACAGGCAGGTCGGCACGACGTCGATGAGGCTGTAGGTTTGCGCGCACTTCCCCGGCTGAACCTCGGGCCCGGCGAGCATGAAGATCCCGTTCATCCGATGCCATCCCGACAGAGTCGAGGTGATGTTGCCGAAGGGCGGGAGCTTGTAGCCGAGGTCTTCGTCTCCGCGCGCGATGAACCAGCCGGGAGAAGGGAGGAGGCTGACGTAGGGGCCTTTTTCCACCATCGGCCCCACATAGACGGTGGTGTCGGGGAACGCATGCTCCACTGGGTGCTCGTGCGTCGAAGGATCGACCACCTGGAGCGAAGCGTCGATCAGTCGCCGCTGGAGCGCGCGCCTCGCGGGATCGTCGAGGAAGTGCTCGCCCGGATCGACCCCGGCGCGCCTGATGTAGAGCCGCGCCGCGTCCGACATGTCGAGCGAGAAGATCTGATGGGCATCTTCAGGCGAGATCCCCGATGCCGCGGTCCGAAGATAGTTGCCCATGCGGAGCTCGTGGCGCATCGGGCCGAAGCCGTGATCCGAGAGGACGAGTACCCACACGTCGCGACCGACCAGCTTCATGAACTCGCCGAGGATCCGGTCCTGCTCGATCCACAGCTTCTTGATCGACCCACTGAATTGGGCCGACTTCGCCGGGTCGTAGCGTGGATTCGCCGGATCGTCGAACTTCCAGAACATGTGCTGCACGCGGTCGGTCTCGGTGAAGACCACCCAGAAGAAGTCGTACTTCCTCTCGGTGTACAGGCGCTTGACCAGCTCCCATCGCTTTCCGAGGTTCTGCCAGAGGCCGTCGAACACCGCCTGCTCCTCACCATCCACGATCCGCATTTCCATCTTGTCGAGGTACCTGTCGTAGCCCTCCGCACGGAGCTGGTCTTGAAATGTGCGCGGGTAGGCGAAGTCGATCTGGTCGAGGTACGGCATGCCGGAGAGCATGACGCCGTCCAACTCGTCGGGCGGCGACGTCATCGGGACGTTCACCACCGCGCAGGTCGGGCCCCTACCCTTGAGCCGCATCCAAATGGGATCGATGCGCCGGCTGCGCGCGGTTTCCGACACGATGCGGCCTTCGCCCGTTCGCCTCTGAAAATCGAAGATGCCGTGTCGACCGGGATTCACGCCGGTGATCGCGGTCGTCCAGGCGGGCGGCGAGAGGTAGGGGATGACCGAGTTCAACGTGCCCCAGGCCGAGCGGTCGCGGAGCGCCTTTAGATTGGGCAGCTCTCCCGATTGGATCCACGGCTCGATCACATCCCACGTGGCGCCGTCGAGTCCGATGACGAGGAGCTTAGGAGAAGGCGCTCGGCCGCAGCTCCAGCCGAGGAGCGCGAACGTCAGAAGGGCGAGCCGGCACAGACCGCCGACCCGGTGGCGTCCGTCGACGGTCATGGAGGAGTGAAGTTCTCCGCGCAGCAGGGCCTCCTTGAGGTGGGGGTCGTTTCGCGACACCAGCGTCGTGGATTCGAACGGCGAAGCGCAACTGGTCTTCCCGGGATCCCAGTTTCCGCGGGGCGCGCGAGTCCTTGCGGATCCTGCGCCCCCTCTCGCTTTGCGCATTGTCGCCGCGAACGGCGGAGCGTAGCGTCTTCCCCGGA
>CAZZAH010000810.1:0-1880 GCA_964652115.1 uncultured bacterium
CCAAGCTCGCAAGGTCCGGTCCACCGCGGGCGCTCTTGGATCCCGTCACACCCGCTCTCGAGCGATGCCTCCTGCCCCTCTACTTCGTGATTCAGCTTCCCTGACTACTCTGGCTGATCGAGCCGTCCTTGGCGCCGGAGCTCTGAGTCTCCGGAGTGCGCTCGACCACACTGATCTCGACCCGACGACGCGTTGCCTCATCCGTGGCCGGATCGCCGGCGTAGGACGATTCGCCGTAGCTCACTGCCGCATAGCGATGGAGGGAGCCCGGCACACGCTCGGCCAGACTGCGCACGACCGCTTCCGCGCGACGGCGACCGAGCTCGTAGTTGTACTTGGTGGAGCCGCGGCTATCGGTGAAGCCATAGACATCGACCACGTACTCGGGATGGGACTGCAGGCGAGAGGCGATCTCTTCCAAGGTCAGGTCGCCGGCGCTCTCCATCTCGTCGTGGTTGTAGTCAAACTGGACGGTGTACCGGGCCACTTCCCGGAAGCCGACCTTACCGAGTGCCAGGTCGCGAGCGCTGCCGGCGAGCCCGTTGGCCGCCTCTGCCCGTTCGAGCGCCTGGTCGACCGAGTTCTTCATGTCGGCCATGTCGGTGCGGATCGACTCGTCACCGGACTGCATCTCTTTGCGAAGGGTGCTCATCTGACCGCGAACGAAGCCCTTGGTCGCGCATCCGTTCAGGCTGACCGCCAGACCTAAGGTCATGACGACTGCCGCGACGACCCGACCCGTTCGTGCGCTCATCTTCCTACGAGACATTCAGTCCTCCTCCTTCGCCCTGCCCACGACTTAGGGAGAGCAAAGCGCATGCCACGCTCCCGATCCCGTGCGAAAAGGCGTTAAGTGTCTCCGGGGCAGGCAGTTTGTTCCGGGCGTGCCTCGAGGAGCTGTCGCCCAACCCCAACTGAAGTCAGGGAAAAGCTCCACACCATTACTTTATTACACAGAAATGCGACGGGCGAAGCCGGTAAGACGGTCAGAACTCCCTAACGACGATGTACTGGCGGGCTCGCGGGGAGAGCTCGAACCACTCGCGGAGGCTCGACTCGAGCCAGAGGGTGTCCGGGTCCTGGGATCGATCCGGATCGGACGGCGGACGCGCGGGGGCGACCACGATCGCGTCCATGTCCGTCTCGCGCGTGGCGGTCCGTCGCGCCTCCTCCGGACCGAGGGCGAAGAGGGCGGTCGACCACGCGTCGGCGAGCAGGGCGTCCCGGCAGACGGCGGTGGTGGAGAGGCTCCCCTCGACCGGCCAGCCGCTCCTGGGATCAAGGATGTGGCCGTACTCCTGACCATGCTCGGAGACGAAGTGCTCGTACTGGCCCGAGGTGGCGATGCACCGGTCGCTCAGGAGCACCTCGCCGAGCATCGGGACGCGGTCCTTCGGATCCCGGATGCCGACGCGCCACGCGGTCCTCCCGGGAGGATGTCCGATCGCGCGCATCTTCCCGGAGGCGTCGACCAGCGCGTCGGTCACCCCGGCCTCGAGCAGGACCGCCGCCACGCGCTCGACCGCATAGCCTTTCGCCAGCCCACCGAGGTCGATCTTGAGCGGCGGCACGCGCGAGGCGAGCGACGGGCCGAGCCGAGTCCGGATCGAGAGCGTGGGCGGGGTCGGACCGACCCCTTCGACCAGCTCCAGCCGCTGGTAGCCGACCTCATCCTTCGCGCGCTCGAGATCTTCTCGCTTGGGCACATGCGGCGTTCCGCCGACGAAGCCCCAGAGACGCACCAGCGGCTCGACCGTGATGTCGAACGCGCCTTGGCTCGCCGCGCTGACCTCGAGCGCGAGCTTGACCACGGTCGCGACCTCGCGATCGATCGGCAGCGGTGTCAGCGAGAGCTCGCGGTTGATGCGCGCCACCTCGCT
>CAZZAH010000811.1:0-1879 GCA_964652115.1 uncultured bacterium
GTCTGTCCGTCGCGCGCGAGTGCCGCGCGCGGGTTCGCGTCATCAAGCGAAAGGACCCGCAGATGGATCTTGCCCCGCAGTTCGCAGCGAGGATCGAAACACGACGCGCGCGGTCGTGCCCCGCGGCACGCACCACTCGCTGCTCGAAGCTCCATCGTCGAGGGCTGGCGATCCGAGGTCTTGTCGCCCTTGCGTCGATCCTCTCGATCCCGACGGCATCGCGGGCTTCGATTCCTGACCTCACCTGGGGAGAGCCCGAGGTCGTCGACACCGGCGTGAGCGAAGCCTCCTTCTCCGCGGCCCCAAGCGTGCTCCGCCTCGTGCACAGCGACATCACCCTCGACGCGTGGAGCGTTGCGTACGTCAAGGACGGCGACATCTACCTGGCCGTCCGAAACACCTCGGGCTGGCTTCCTTCCATGCGCGTGAGCAACGACCCCGCGAGCTCGAGCCGGCCTTCGCTCGGCGCATTCCACGACGGCGTCTGCGTGGTGTGGGAAGACGAGCGGACCGGGCACGCGGAGATCTGGACGCGGAGCTGGGATGGAAATGTGTGGTCGGCGGAACAATGTCTGAGTGAAGACGAGGTGCCGTCGCGCGCGCCGGCCTTCGACTCGGATGGATACGCGGGCCTCGTCGCCTGGCAGGACGATCCGGTGGGGCAGCCGAGCAGCGTCATGGCTCGCAACTGGAGCGACGGAGTGTTCGCGCCGACGCAGGTCGTGTCGAATGGTTCGGCCGACGCGCGCGAGCCCGCGGTCGCGATCGGCCGGCATTTCGGGCACATCAGCGTCGTGTGGTCCGACCTCAGGCATGGCGAGGCCGAGCTCTATGGCCGAGAGAGCGGCATGTGGGATGGGAATCTGGGAGCAGAGGTCCGCCTCACCGACGTCGCCGGAAACTGCCGGCATCCTTCGATGGCCGATCGTCCTTGCTGTGGTGACTGGATCAACCCGGAGCGCGTGGTCGCCTTCGAGAACGACGCGTCGGGTGTCTCGGAGGTGTGGGCCCTCTGCTATGAGGAGGAGTCCGCGGGCGACCCGATCGCGCTCTCGACGCTCGATGGTGTCGCCTCGCACGCGCCGCGCGTTGCCGGCCGCGCGTTCCTGTCAGCGTATCTCGGATGGGGCGGCCCCGAGCCGCGGTACTCGGTCGTCTGGGCCGATGACACCGGCGGCCCATCGAAATTGATGCGCCTCGCAGAGCTTCAACCCTGCTCCGATCCCACCGGCTTCGAAGTGCTCTCGACGGCAGCGGCCGGTGCGGCGATCGGAGCGTGCGACGCGTGGGTGGGCGTGGATCCGCTCTCGAAGCTGCTCGGCGTGTGGTTGGCGGATGAAGGCGGCTTGCTGCTGGCGCGCGAGGCCACGATCCTCGGTTGTCACTACCAGCAGCCGGTCGGCACTGCGTCATTGCTGCTCACGCCGAAGGGCGTGCCCGCGAATCGGATCAACTTCTTCGACCTCTGCACGGGCGAGCCGGCGAGTCCCGCGCAGTTCAGGCTCGACATGGCACCCGCGCTCGAGGCCGCATTGACCTGGGATCCGAGCTTCCCTACGCCGCCGATCACGCGCAACTCCGACACGAACGGTCACGCCGACTTCGCGCTTCACGGAGGCGGCTGCTCGCAGGCGGGCACCGCGACCTTGAAGGCGAACGGCATGACCGTGTGGGCCTGGAACGGCGCAAAGTCACCCGACATCGACGGCGACTGCGCGGTGCGTGACGATGACCTCGCCTACGTGCAATCACAGCTCGGCACCGCCGACTTCTGCGCCGACCTCGATGGATCGGGGACGGTCGACGCCGCCGACGTCGCGCTCGTGCTCGCGACCTTCGGCGATCGATGCTTCACCTTGACCGACGTGCCGGACGCCGA
>CAZZAH010000812.1:0-1872 GCA_964652115.1 uncultured bacterium
TGCTGGGCAACATGTGGTCGCAGGACTGGTCCAACATCTACGACGTGGTCCAGCCGCGCACCGGCGGGCGCTCGTCCTACAACCTCGACACCCTGCTGACCCGCAAGGGCTACACGCCCGAGCAGATGGTCCGCCGCGGCGAGAGCTTCTACGTCTCGATGGGCCTGCCGGCCCTGCCCCAGACCTTCTGGGAGCGCTCGATGATCACGCGGCCCCGGGATCGCGAGGTGGTCTGTCACGCCTCGGCGTGGGACGTCGACAACGTCGACGACCTGCGCATCAAGATGTGCACCAATGTCAACGGCGACGACTTCTCCGATCTGGTCGTCGCCGCTCCGTTCTTCACCGACGATCAAACGGAGGAAGGCCGCGTGGATGTCTACCTCGGCAACGAGAAGGGACTCGCGCGCGTGGTCGAGCAGCGCAGGTCGGATGGCGCGACCTCGATCGCGCTCCTCGGTCGATCCGACAGCGAGGATGGCGTGCGCCTCTTCGGCGATGGACGAACGGCGATGGGCCGCGGTCGCGTGCGCGCACAGTGGGACCTGATCCACGCGGGCGCATTCCCGGGTCAGACGCCGACGAGCGACGGCGACGAGCACGACACCGGCGCGCCCGCGGTGGGCATCGGTTCGCTTGTACACGTCACGACCGATCTCCTGACCGGCCTCGACGCGGGCGAGGTGTATCACTGGCGCCTGCGCTTCCGCTCCGATTCGCCCTACTTCCCCTGGACGCCGTGGCACTCGATGTCGCGAAGCGCCGCGACCGAGACCGACTTCAGGACCTTGCCCTCGACCTCCGATGCACCCGACGTCGCAGAGATCGTTGCGGCACGCGCGCGCTTCACCGAGGTCGGGCCTAATCCTTGGCAGGATCGCGTGGCGCTTCGCTTCGTGTTGCCGCGCTCAAGCGACGCGCGGCTCTCTATCCATGACGCGTCGGGGCGTCAGATCGCGAGCCTCTTCAGCGGCCGCATCGATGCAGGACCGGGGATGGCGGAGTGGGATGGGCACGATGCCGCGGGCCGCGCGGTGCCGGCCGGCGTCTACTTCGCGCGGCTCGAGTGCGGCGATGCTTCGGCGCGTTGCCGCGTCGTGCGCCTCAGGTAAACGCTCACGCGCGAGCGTTGCGCAGCGCTTCGATCTCCTTCGCCAACTGGACGAGCGCGCGGCGGACCGTCATCCGCGCGCCGTCCTCCGAAGGACTCTCGATCGCCGCGGCGATCGCGGCATAGGAATAGTCGAACTCGAGGCGAAGGATCACCGCCTCGCGCTGCCGCTCTGACAGGCGCTCGAGCGCGTCCTCGTAGTGGGCAAGGAGCGGATCGTCGAGGCCGGGCGCCGGGACTGCCGCCTCCATCGCGTCATCCGCATCCACGGCCGCCGCGATCTTTCGTCGAGCCGACACGCGGCGATGCTCCTCGCGGATCGCGTTCAACACGATGGTGCGGAGATACGCGAGGAAGGCGCCCTCGCGGCGGCTCTCGAACTGCGGCAGTCGCTTCAGCGCGCGGACGATCGCGACCTGAACGAGGTCATCGGTCTCCGCCAGATCGCGAGAGGAATTGGGGAGGCGACCATGAGCCCATCGTTGAAGCAGCGGAAGCGCACGCGCGACGAGCGCGTTCTCGGCCCGCGCGTCGCCGGAGCGCGCACGACCCAGGAGCTCGGCCGTCGTTTCGAGTGGCGCATCCACCATGGTTCTCCGAGGGGGATGAGCCTAGCAGGCGGCCGGCGGCACGGAAAGGCGCCCGGCGCCCCGAGAGCGTCGCGTAGACTCGTGAGCCGATGACTCCCCACGCTGACGAGCTCCTCGACCGCCTCGCGGCCTTCATCGCCGATGACGGCGCGCCCGATTGGAACGCGCTCG
>CAZZAH010000813.1:0-1872 GCA_964652115.1 uncultured bacterium
AGAGGGGAGCCGATTCGGGTGGGAGAGCGTGCGGCCGTGGGTCTGTGTGCGTGGGTGAGAGATGACCCCGGTGGTGCTCATGTGGCCCCTCCTCTCGCGTCAGCGGGCTAGCTCGTCGTCTGCATGCGAGAGGCAGTGAAGCTTCCGTGCCATGGGCAGCTCGGTGCCGTTTCCGTCGGAATTCCCTTTGTTTTCGGCTCTGTTCGAGGCGAGCTGCCGGTGGGAGTGCGGCTCGGGTGGTTCCGAAGGTGCCAAACGCTGCTTCCCGTGGGCGCAGCGCCGCGGAGCAACCTGGGCCGGTGGCGCGAAACCCGCGGGAGGGTGTCGCCTATACTGCGCCCGAAGAGATTCGGTGGGAGGAGCGGAGTGCTCCAGGCACGGAGATTCAGGGCAAGCGATGCCAGCAACGCGGGAAACCAAACGCCGACTGATCTATCGGCTCGTGCACCGGGAGAATGTGCCGTGGCTGCTGCAGCACGGGGTCGTAAGTCGCAGCTATCCTCGGCAAGATCCCCACTACCGCAATATCGGGAATCTGGAATTGATCGACCGCCGCGCGAAAAGGCAGGTTCCGATCCCCCCGGGCGGAGTCCTGAACGACTATGTCCCCTTCTACTTCTGCACACATTCGGCGATGCTCTACAACATCCACACGAACAAGGTGGAAGGGGTGAGCTGCCCGCAGTCGGAGGTCGTTTACCTCGTGACTTCGATTGAGCGGTTGGTCGAACTTCGTCTCCGATTCACGTTCACCGACAGGCACGCGTTCGTTCAGAACGCTTGCTTCTTTTCCGATCCGGAAAACCTCGCGAAGCTGGACTGGCCACTTCTGAAGTCGAGGGACTTCAGGCGCGACCCAGACGACCCGGGAAAGCTCGAACGCCGCCAAGCCGAGTGCCTCGTGCACGAGATGTTGCCGGTCAGCGCACTCCTCGGGATCGCGTGCGAGAACGATGAAACGACTGTCTGGTGCGCGAAGGCAGTGAGGGCGAACGGCCTTGAGTTGCCTGTTCTGACCCGCGTAGAGTGGTTCTTCTGATGATCCACTACCAGACAGGGAATCTGCTCCAGGCCGATGTCGAGGCACTGGTCAACACCGTCAACACGGAAGGGGTCATGGGAAAGGGGATCGCCCTCCAATTCAAGGAGGCGTTCCCAGAGAACTTCGTGCTGTACCGAGCCGCTTGCAAGCGTGGGGAGGTCCGACCAGGCACGATGTTCGTCACCCGCTTGGACGCGTTGATCGGACCAACCTGGATCGTCAACTTTCCGACCAAGACCTCGTGGCGGCAACCATCACGCTTCGAGTATCTGGTCGATGGCCTCCATGACCTCGCTCGCGTGATCCGCGAGGAGGGCATCAAGAGCATTGCCGTGCCGCCTCTCGGATGCGGCAATGGTGGACTGGAGTGGGCGCAGGTCAAGCCGCTGATCGCGTCGGTTCTGGGAAGCTTGCCCGACGTCGAGGTTCGCGTCTTCGAGCCTGCCGACGAGTACATGGGAGCGCCGAAGCGCGCGGGGGTAGAAGAGCTCACGCCGGCGCGCGCACTCATCGTGGAGAGCATTCGACGCTATGCCGTGCTCGGATTCGAGTGCACGAACCTAGAGGTCCAGAAGCTGGTGTACTTCCTCTCGTGCATCATCCAGGCGCAAGGACTCGAAGATCCCTTCCGATTGAAGTTCGTGCCCAACAGGTACGGTCCGTATTCCGACGCACTGCGTCACATGCTGGATGGACTGGATGGCAGCTATCTCCACTGCGAGCGGCGCCTGGCGGACGCCGGTCCTCTCGATCCGATCTCGCTCGATCTAGGCCATCTGCCCCGCGTGAGGGAGTACTTCGCCGACGAACCGATCGCGCGCGGCTACGTC
>CAZZAH010000814.1:0-1868 GCA_964652115.1 uncultured bacterium
CATGGCCGAGAAAATCGCCCAGCTGCAGTTCCCGAACTGGGGTTCCACCTTCTGATGGTGAGTTGACCCCGCTAATCCTGTCCACTCACTTCCCCTTGCGATAGGGTGCGACCGGCGTGTAGGTTGGCCCGATGCCCAGCCTCGGAGACAAGGCGCCGCCGCGCCATTCGCTCGGTAAACTCCGTGTTTACAGGAGTTTCCAGTCCCGGCATCTTCATCATGCCCGGGACCTGGTGATCTGGATGCCACCCGGATTCGCCGCGGAACCCGACGTGCGCTATCCGGTGATGATCCTCCACGATGGACAGAACCTCTTCGACCCGAAGACGTCGTTCATTCCCGGACACACCTGGAACGCCCACCGCACCGTAGCGCGCCTCATCCGGGCCGGACAGATCCCGCCACTGGTGCTTGTGGGGATCTACAACACCGGCGAACACCGGATCGACGAGTACACGCCGACGCGCGATCCGCGTCGTCAAGCCGGCGGTCACGCAGGCGCATACGGACGGATGATCGTCGACGAATTGCTGCCGTGGCTCGTCGAACACCATCGAACGCTTCCGGGTCCCCGAAATACCGCTCTTGCCGGTTCTTCGCTGGGCGGGCTCGCGACGCTGGCGATCGGACTGCGGTATCCGGATGTCTTCGGAGCGCTGGCGGCGTTCTCGCCTTCGGTGTGGTGGGACAGGAAGTGGATCATCAAGTCTGTGGCGAAAATGCCGAGACGGACGCACCAGCGAATCTGGGTCGACATCGGGACGAAAGAAGGCCCCGGGATGGTCGAGGTGGCGAGGGACTTCCGGGATGCGCTGGTGGCGAAGGGCTGGCGGGAGGGCGAGGACCTCGGGTACCACGAGGCGAAGGGAGCGAGGCATACAGAGCGCGCGTGGGGCCGGCGATTCGGGAGGATGCTGGAGTTTCTGGTGCGGGAGTAAATTCTTTCTCCGTGTCTCTGTGCCTCTGAGTCTCTGTGTGCGTAGCGTCTGAAGAGCTTCGCACACAGAGTCACAGAGTCACAGAGTCACAGAGTGAGAAGTTCTTGACTCCACTTTCGTCTTGCGAGAAGGTTCCCTCGCCTGCCGAGCCGCGCCCCCGAACCATTTCGCCCTCAGGAAGTTCCGCTATGACGAGGCGATTCCCGTTCCTGGCGTCGTGCTGCGCGCTCGCCTGGCTAGCACTTTTCTCGTGCGCTTCTCCGGTCGAAGCCGCGCCGATCGACTACGACATCGTCTACGTCCGCGCGCCGCGCTTTGGCGACACCACTAACTCGCTACTCCCCTAAGTCGCGACGCCGCTAGTTCCCGATCCCGGCGCCAACCTCATGCTCCTGCACACGAACGGCTCAGAAGAGATCCTCTTCAACGCCGGCGCCGACGGAGCCGTCGTCGACCCGACCGTCTCACTCGACGGAACGTCGGTCGTCTTCGCGTTCTACCACAACGCCCGAGTCGTCAATTCCCAGCGCGAAGTCTCGTACGCAGGTTCGGACATCTACCGGATCAACCTCGCGACCCGGAAAGTCACGCGGCTCACGTTTCAGGAATTCACACCCAACACCGGCAACGGTGCGAACTTCAACTGCCAGGTCCCGTTCACGAACTGCCCGAACGTCGGCGTCTTCAACACCGGTCCGGCGTTCCTGCCCGACGGCCGCATCGTCTTCACTTCGACCCGCAACAACTTCCTCCCGAACAAGGCGTTCTCGTTCGGACAGCGGACGATGCAGCTGTTCGTGATGAACGGCGACGGGACGAACGTCGAGCAACTCGGCTACCTGAACGTTTCGGCGGCGATGCATCCGTTCGTGCTGCGCGACGGCCGCGTCGCGTTCACGTCGTGGGAGAACATGGGCCTTCGCGACGACC
>CAZZAH010000815.1:0-1863 GCA_964652115.1 uncultured bacterium
GGAAGTATCGCTTCCATCCGAGCGCGGTCCAACCGAGTTCGGTCCGTGCCGGTGGGCTTACGCCATGTTGAGCCCCGGCCAGCGCGGGCCGGCACGTCGCTCTCCCGGCCTGCGGACCAGCCACTCTCGATCGAGCATTGCCCCCGCCCCCGCCCCCCGGCTAGGTTCTCCCGTCGATGTTCCGGCCCATACCACTCGAAAGGAGGCGATCGTGCGTGTCCCGGCAATGTGCGGATCTTTTGCTCTTCTGATCCTCCTCCCCGCCTGCCGCGAGACGGGCCCGGTCTCCCCGGGCGTTCCGCTCTTCGTCGGGATGGGAGATCACCACCGCGCGATCTCGACCAAGTCGAAGGAAGCGCAGCGCTGGTTCGACCAGGGGCTGACCTTCGCCTTCTGCTTCAACCACGACGAGGCGATCCGTTCGTTTGAGCGGGTGGCGGCGCTCGATCCCAAGTGCGCGATGGCGTGGTGGGGGATCGCGCTGGTCAACGGGCCGCACATCAACAATCCGATGATGGACCCCGAGCACTCGAAGGCGGCCTGGGATGCGCTGACGAAGGCGCGGGCGTTGACGGCAGACGTCTCGCCGGCCGAACGCGCGCTGATCGACGCGCTCGGTGCGCGGTACAGCGACCCGCCGCCGGAAGATCGCGCACCGCTCGATCACGCTTACGCCGACGCGATGCGGAAGGTGTGGCAGTCGTACCCAACGGATCCGGACGTCGGAACGCTCTTCGCCGAATCGATGATGGACCTTCGTCCGTGGAAGCTCTGGACGCTGGCCGGCGCGGCGGAGCCGGGTACCGAGGAGATCGTGCAAACGCTCGAGACCGTGCTCAGGATGGCGCCGAGGCATCCGGGCGCGAACCACCTCTACGTGCACGCGGTCGAGGCCTCGCCTCACCCGGAGAAGGCGCTGGCCGCGGCCGACCTCCTGCGCGATCTGGTGCCGGCCGCGGGCCACATGGTCCACATGCCGGCGCACATCTACTGCCACGTCGGTCGCTGGGCCGATGCCTCCGCCTGCAACGAGCGGGCGATCAAGGCGGACAGCGTCTACCGGGCGCTCTCACCGGAGCAGGGCTTCTACCGGATCTACATGGCGCACAATCACCACTTCCTCGCCTGGTCCTCGATGATGGAGGGGCGGAGCGCGGAGGCGATTCAATCGGCGCGCGACATGATCGCGGGCATGCCGCCCGAGTGGGTGCAGGCGGCGGCCTACTTCGCCGACGGATACATGACGATCGCGATCGAAGCCCTCATGCGCTTCGGCCGGTGGGAAGAGATCCTGGCCGAGCCCGCGCCGCCCGACTACCTCCCGATCACCACGGCCCACTGGCGCTTCGCACGCGGGGTCGCCTACGCCGCGACCGATCGCGTGGCCGAGGCCAAGGCAGAGCGCGTGGCCTTCCAGGAGGCGCGAACCAAGGTCACCGACGACATGATCGTGGGTAACAACTCGGCTCAGCCGATTCTCGACCTCGCCGCGAACCTCCTGGACGGCGAGATCGCATACCGCGAGCAACGTATCGATGAGTCGATCGCGAGCCTCCGCGAGGCGGTGCGCATCGAGGACTCGCTCGCCTACGACGAGGCGCCCGATTGGATTCAGCCGGTGCGCCACACGCTCGGCGGCGTCCTCTTCCTCGCGGGACGCGTGGACGAGGCGGAGACGGTCTATCGGGAAGACCTGGCGCTCCACCCGGAGAATGGCTGGTCGCTCTTCGGGCTGGCGCGGAGCCTGCACGCGAAGCACGCCGACGCCGAGGCGCAGGTGGTCGAGGCGCGCTTCACCAAGGCCTGGGCGCGCGCCGACATCAAGCTCGCGTCGACCTGCATGTGTCTGCCGGCGATTCCGGG
>CAZZAH010000816.1:0-1858 GCA_964652115.1 uncultured bacterium
CATTCCGTCAGGCCGAAGCTGGGGCAGTAGTTCGTGGTGTCGACGCAGTAGACCAACGCATCGTTGGTGTGAAGGATGAGGACGCCGTTGACATTCGGTCCGGCCACCGCCGCCTGAGTCGACAGGCACATCGCGAGCGCGAGTAACGAGAGTTGTTTCGGCATGCGGAGATTCCCCCTCGGATTCGATGGAGCGACAGGGACCCGCCAGCCGGGGGACGCGGCGCGAGTCCGTCCATGCGCGGTCACAACTCTACTCCACCGTATCCGAATTCGCGACCCACCGATTCTGCCGCACGCTCGGATCCGTGTGCAGCGATACCCTCTACACTATCTGTGCACCGCGACGGCCTCGCGCCAGCAGCGTCAGTTCAGGACCACAAGCCGCTTCGTGCTCTCCCGACTCCCCGCCTGCACGCGATAAAAGTAAACGCCGCTCGCGACGCGATTGCCGGCGGCATCGACCTGATCCCATGTCGCCTGACGCGGTGCAGACGACGCGGCCACCTCGATCTCGCGCACGCTGCGTCCGGCAGCGTCGACGATGCGGATCCGCGCCGGCGTCGAACCGGCCGCGAGCGAGAAGGTCACGAAGCCGCGCGACGGATTCGGTTGCGCGGTGACCAGGGGCATCGACTCGAGCGGTGCATCGCCGACCGCGGCGGGCAAGCTGCAACCGACGGGGTGAGCGCCGATGAAGAGTCCACAGTCTTCCCCCTGGGGATGGTGTCCGAAGGCGCAGGGCGACGCCGCATCGAGCAGGTAATTCCCGACCAGGGGATCACAGAACCGCGGGTTCGCGCTGAAATTGCCGCTCGTTCCGTTCGGGTCGAAGGAGAGGCCGCTCCAGAGCTGGGTGAAGTTCCAGACGTCGTTGCAGTTGACGCCGGTCGTGGCCCCGCTCATCGGCTGGAGTGTGACACCGGTGCTGCCGTGTACAGGTGGGGCAACGATGTTCCGTGTAAAGACCGCTTCGGTATACCTCTTCAGAACGACAGCCCCGCGAATCTTGTTGTTGTTCATCGTGACGTATCCGTCGCCCAAGACGTCGATGTCGAGCGCTCCCGTGTCGCAGGAGTTGATGATGGTCGAGTATTGCGTGTCGGTGTTGACCGCGTTCACCCGGCAATTCACCAGCACAGCGTCGCCGCCGTCGATCGAAAGCGTACCGTCCACCTGGACTCCGCCGAGGCCGGTGTTGTTAGTGCCCCCGGTGTAGGTCACGTCGCCATGGAACACGCAGTCCGTGGCGAATCGCGGTCCGCTTCCGCCCCTGAAATACGCGTCCCCGGCCACCTCGATGTCGCGAAGATCGGGGCAAGGGCCAGTGCTATCGAAGTGCAGCGCGTCGATGATCGGTCGTTGTCCGGGCACCGCGCTGGCGATGAGGACCCTCGAGATCTCGTGGTCGAAGTAGACGCCCTCGTGATAGACGCCAGGCTGAATGCGCACTGTATCGCCGTCGCACGCGGCTTCGATCGCCGCGGTGATCGATCCGTATACGCTGGGAACATCGAGGTTGGGGTGATTACAACCGACCTTCGTCCACACCGCGTAACTGTGAACGACTCCGACGTCGCCCGCCTCGTAGTCCCAAGCGTAGAGCAGGAACTGACCGTTATCCGGCAGGCCCTGGAAGATGGTCAGCGGAGGGCTCTCGGAGTCGGGGGTGTAGCAACCTCCCGCGAGCACGGGCGTGCAGGCGACCTCGCCGAGCGGCCCAGCACCCTGGTCATTGATGAAGTAGGTCCCGGCCAGATCCCCGTCGCACCCACAGCAACCATCGAACTCGCAGCCCGCCAGACCAGGCGTGCACATCAGGTAGACCGGGCCGACGTCACCGAAGCCATCCATGTCCT
>CAZZAH010000817.1:0-1856 GCA_964652115.1 uncultured bacterium
TCGGCGCGGACTTCCTCCCGCTCTTTCTGCTCTTCGCGATTTCGGTCACCGGCATGGCGCTCACGGTGTCGAGCCTCTGGCTCCGCGGCGCGCTCTACGGATTCCTCGCCATCATTCACGCCGTCACCGTCATCGCGGGCCTGCTCTATCTCCCCTTCGGGAAGTTCTTCCACGTGTTCCAGCGGCCGGCCCAGCTCGGGGTGAAGCTCTACCAGCAGGCGGGCGACGCGGACGAAGGCGCCTTCTGCGCGCGCTGCGGCGAGCGCTTCGCGTCGCGCATGCACCTTGAAGACCTCAACCAGACGCTGCGCGAGCTCGGATTCGACTATCGGGTCGACGGACCGGCCGACACGTGGCAAGGGCTCTGCCCCGCGTGCAAGCGATGCTCGCTCGCGAGCGCGCAGCTTCGACTCACTCGCCAGGGTCGCAACGAGCCCAAGGAGTTTCTGAATGGCTGAACCGCCGCTTCCCTACGCAGAGCTGATCGAGCGCTTCGGTCCTCATCCTGCCTATGCGCCGCCCGGCGGATGGAACGAGCCGCGAAAGCCGGATCGGCTGGTGAAGACGCATTGCTGCTTCTGTGGGCAGCAGTGCGGCATCCAGCTCAAGGTCCGCGACAACACGGTCGTCGGCTTCGAGCCGTGGGAGGAGTTTCCGTTCAACCGCGGCATGCTCTGTCCCAAGGGGGTGAAGCGGTACCTGCAGTCCGGTCATCCCGACCGTTTGTTCGATCCGCTGCTTCGAACCGCGGCCGGCTTCGAGAAGGCGAGCTGGGACGATGCGCTCGACTTCACCGCCCGGCGCCTGTCGGAGATCCAGGCCGCTCACGGCAAGGACGCGGTCGCGATCTACGGCGGCGCTTCGCTCACGAGCGAGAAGTCGTACCTCCTGGGCAAGTTCGCGCGCGTCGCGCTCGGCACGCGCCACATCGACTACAACGGACGCCTCTGCATGGTGTCGGCCGGCACCGCGTACAAACTTGCGTTCGGCGTCGATCGCTCACCGAATCCATGGGCCGACATTCCGAAGGCGCAGGTCGTGCTCGTCACCGGCGCAAACGTCGGCGAGTGCGCTCCGATCACGACCGACTACCTCTGGCGCATGCGCGACAACGGCGGGCGGTTGATCGTGGTCGATCCGCGTATGACGCCGATCACGCGCGGCGCCGATCTCTACCTGCCGATTCGACCGGGCACCGACGTGGCGCTGCACCTCGGGCTCTTGCACGTCGTGCTCCGCGAGGGCCTGGCCCGGCGTGAGTTCATCGACGCCCACACGATCGGCTTCGATGCGGTGGCGGATTCGACCCGCGATTGGACGCCGGAGCGATGCGCATCGGTCACCGGCATCCCGCCGGAGGCGATCGAGAAAGCCGCGATCTGGTTCGGCTCCGCCGAGCGCGCGATGGCGCTGCACGCGCGCGGCATCGAGCACCAATCGAAGGGCGTGGAGAACTGCCTCTCGCTGATCAACCTCTGCCTCGCCACCGGCAACATCGGTCGCGAAGGTGCGGGCTGCGTGATGATCACCGGCCAGGGCAACGGCCAGGGAGGCCGCGAGCACGGGCAGAAGTGCGATCAACTTCCCGGCCAGCGTTCGATCGCCGATCCCGCGGCGCGCGAGCACGTCGCCCGCGTCTGGGGCGTCAAGCCGGAGGAGATCCCGCAGGCCGGATACTCCGCGGTCGAGATCATGCAGGCGATCCATCGCGGCGAGATCAAGGGGCTGCTCTCGATCTGCTTCAATCCTCTCGTGTCGCTGCCCGATGCGGAATTCACCCGCGAGGCGCTGAACAAGCTCGAGTTCTTCGGCGTGGTCGACTTCTTCCTCTCGGAGACGGCACATCACGCTGATGT
>CAZZAH010000818.1:0-1855 GCA_964652115.1 uncultured bacterium
GGCCGCGCGGCGCTCGAGAAGTCGCTTCTCCGCGCGATGGGAGCGCTGAACGACTCCGAGCTTCAGCATGGTGCGCGCTGGCTCGCCTATCTCGTGCTGGTGGGAGTGGTCGCCGGCGTGGCCGCACTGGTCTTCGACTTCGCGACGACCTTCACCTCTCATCTCTTTCTTGAACAGTGGGCTCGCTGGACGCCGATGCCGGCGGGAGGAGAACGCACCCTCTTTCACGGCGCGACCGGCCCGCCTCGCCTCTGGTTGATCGCGCTGCTTCCGGCAGTGGGTGGATTGCTCTCTGGCCTCCTGGTGCAGCGCTTCGCTCCGGAGGCTTCGGGTCACGGCACCGATGCCGCGATCCGCGCCTATCATCGGCGTGAAGGCTTCATCCGGCCGATCGTCCCGCCGATCAAGATGCTCGCCAGCGCGATCACGCTTGGGGCCGGGGGCTCCGGCGGACGCGAAGGGCCGATCGCACAAGTAGGGGCCGGTTTCGGGTCGCTGCTCGCGACGCACCTCAGGCTCTCGCACGAGGACCGTCGCGTGCTCCTGGCGGCGGGAATGGGCGCGGGCGTCGGCAGCATCTTTCGCGCGCCGCTCGCGGGCGCGCTCTTCGCCTCGGAGATCTTCTATCGCTCGCCCGAGTTCGAATCGTCGGTGATGCTTCCCGCCTGCGTCGCCTCGATCGTCGCCTACTGCACCTTCACGCTGGTTCACGGCACCGGAACGCTCTTCACCGCGCCGACGGTTGCGTTCGGCGGACCGATGGAGCTCCTGGCCTACTCCGCGCTCGCGATCGTGCTCGCCGCCTACGGCTTCGTCTATGTCCGCACCTTCTACGGAGTGCACCGGCGCTTTGAGCGCTGGGGCGTTCCTCATTGGATCAAGCCGATGATCGGCGGGCTGCTCACCGGGTTGATTGGCGTGGGACTCTTCCTGCTCACCCGAAGCCCGTCGGCGCTGTCGGTGCTCGGCATCGGTTACGGCGTGGTGCAGCATGCGCTCGATGCGCCGCCGATTGCTCTCACCGGCGTTGCGCTCCTCGCCGTGATCGCGCTCGGCAAGATCGTCACGACGTCCCTGACCATCAGCTCGGGTGGAAGCGCCGGCGTCTTCGGTCCGTCGATGGTGATCGGCGGCTGCGTCGGCGGCGCGGTCGGCTCGCTCCTTCATCACTGGTTTCCTCATGTCGTGCCGCAGGCCGCGGCGTTCGTGATCGTCGGCATGGCGGGCTTCTTCTCGGGGATCGCGAAGACGCCGATCTCGACCCTGGTGATGGTGAGCGAGATGACCGGGAGTTACGCGCTGCTGCTGCCGTCACTCTGGGTCTGCGTGCTGACCTTCGCGCTCTCGCGCGGATGGGGCCTCTACTCCGAGCAGGTGATGGGGAGGATCGATTCGCCCGCGCATCAAGGCCGCTTCGCGATCGATGTGCTGCGTGGCGTCAGCGTCGGTGAAGTGCTCGATTCGACGCGGCCGATCACGACCTTTTCGCTCGCGGACAAGCTCGACACGATCCTCTCCGCGGCCGCGCACAGCGAGCAGGCGACCTTTCCGGTGCTCGACGAGCGCGGTTCGCTCGCCGGCGTCATCTCGCTCGACGAGCTCCGGCATGTGATGAACGAAGACTTTCCTCCTGACCTCCTGGTGGCTCAGGATCTGATGGTCACGGACTTCCCGAGAATCGATACGAGCACCGAGCTCAGCGGCGTGGCTCGCATGCTGGCCGCGATTCGACTGGAGGAATTGCCGATCGCCGATGCGGAGACGGGCCGCGTGGTCGGCCTTCTCTCCCGGCGTCAGCTCACCCGCGTCTACGTGGAGAAGCTCCAGTCGTCGGGCCGAGCGCGAAGCTAGCGGC
>CAZZAH010000819.1:0-1853 GCA_964652115.1 uncultured bacterium
GGAAGGATGCAGTCGTTGAGGTCGAAGACGGCGTCGAAGCGGCCGGGAACATGGAGGCCGAGCGCGGGCCCGACGACCGGATCGACCGGCGGTCCCTCCGCTCTCCATGCTCGCGGCGCGAAGGTGTACTCCATCTTGTTCCGATAGCCGCGCGATTGCGGGGAGGCGACCGGGGCGAAGGGCTCGTCGATGGTGACGCCGCCCAGCCGCTGCAAGAGGTCCCGCACCTGCGTCGCTTTCGCCTCGAGCTGCCGTGGATAGCTCAGAGCCTGAAGGCTGCAGCCTCCGCAGACGCCGGTGTGCGAGCAGAGTGCGGCGACGCGATCGGGAGAGGCTTCGAGGATCTCGACGATCCGCATTCGGTCGTACTGCTTTCGCGCGCGGGTCGGCTCGGCCAGCACGCGCTCACCCGGCAGCGCTCCCGGAACGAAGCGCACCTTTCCGTCGACGCGGCCCAACCCTTCGCCGCCGAAGGCGAGCGATTCGATCACGACCTCGATCGCGCGCGGACGCGAATCGGCGGCATCACGATCTTGGTCGGATCTGCTTGGTCCGTCCGGCACGCAACCTCCTCCCGAGTCTCCAGGAAAGCCTTGGGTCGACCCGAGGCGGCCCCTATACTCCGCCGATTGCGCCAGAAGACCGACCGCGCCCGGCGGGTCGGCAGAATATCGAGAGGGAGCCGACCGCGAAAGGACGGTTCTGCCGAACAGAGGAGGCCAGTGTGCGGAAGATCGTGGCGATCGGGATCGTCCTCTTGCTCGCGGGATGCGGCAAGCAGGGCGGGAGCGACAACGGACAGCCCCCAACGGCCTTGACCGGCGAACCGACCAAGGTGGTCGCCCAGGTCGGGGCGGACAAGATCACCCTCGCCGAGGTCACGCGCGTCGTGCAGGCGTGGCGAATGGGGCGCTTCCGGGAAGTCGATCCGAACGCGCCCGAGGGCGAGCTCCAGAAGAAGGCGGTCGACAACCTGGTCGACCAGAAGCTTCTCATGCAGGCGGCGAAGGAGAAGGGCCTCCTCGCGAGCGAGGACCAGGTCGACGCCGCGCTTCAGCAGATCAAGTCGCGCTTCCCGGATGAAGCGACCTTCAACCAGGCGCTGCAGCAGCAGGGCGTGACCGAGACCGACGTCAAAGACGGCTTCCGCTCCGACATGACGATCCGCCACTTCATCGAGGCGACCTTCATGGACACGGTGAAGGTGACGCCGGATCAGGCCAAGTCGTACTTCGACACCCACCCGCAGGAGTTTGGGCGGCCGGAGATGGTTCACGCGCGCCACATCCTGATCACGGTGGCGCCGGACGCGTCTCCGGTGCTGGACAAGGAAGCGCGCGATCGCGCGGACAAGGCGCTGGCACGCGTGCGACACGGCGAGGACTTCGGCAAGGTCGCGAGCGAGGTGTCGGAGGATCCCAGCTCAAAGCCGCAGGGCGGCGAAATGCCGTTCTTCGCGCGTGGTCAGATGGTCGCGCCGTTCGACTCGGTCGCCTTCGCCATGGCGCCGGGCGATGTCTCGTCGCTGGTCAAGACGCAGTTCGGCTACCACATCATCAAGGTGGAGGAGAAGCGTCCGGCCGGGACCTTCGAGTTCGATCAGGTGGCCGATCAGCTCTTCCAGAAGCTGCGTCAGGACCGGACCGACGATCACGTGAAGGCCTTCCTCGAGGCGCAGAAGAAGAAGACCAAGGTGAAGCGCGAGATCTAAGCCCGCGCATCCGGCCTTCGGGGCGGCACCTTCGATGGGGCCGCCCCACGTTTCCCCTCCAGCCGCCTCGCGACCGCCCCGTGTTTGACCGTTCGAATCCCCTCTGTTAAGTTGGGGCACGCTCCACCTGGTTTTTCATCGG
>CAZZAH010000820.1:0-1849 GCA_964652115.1 uncultured bacterium
TCTCTCGTCGACAAGAGCCTGGTCGTGTTCGAGGACACCGATGCGAAGCCGCGCTATCGACTGCTCGAAACGGTGCGGCAGTACGCGCGCGATCGCCTGCACGAGAGCGGGCAGTCGGAGCAGTGGCGCGATGCGCACCTGGCGTACTTCGGAACGTTGGCGGAAGAGGCGGCGGCGAAGCTCACCGGCAAGGAGCAGCCCGAGTGGCTCGATCGGCTGGAGGGGGAGCAGGAGAATCTCCGCGCCGCGCTTGAGTGGAGCGAAGACGATCCTTCGCGAGCGGGCACGAACCTAAAGCTCACCGGCATGCTGCAGCAGTTCTGGCTGATCCACGGCCACTTTTTCGAAGGACGCGAGCGGCTGGCGCGAGCGTTGGCGCGCGATCCGGGGGATGACCCGGGGATGCGAGCGCGCGCGCTCAACGGTGCGGGCAACCTCGCCTATGCGCAAGCCGACTACTCCGCGGCGCGCGCGCTGCACGAGGAGAGCCTCGCGCTACGCCGTCAGCTCGGCGATCGAAATGGAATCGCCACCTCGCTCAACAACCTCGGAAGCGTCACCTACTACCAAGGCGACTGGCCGGCGACGCGTGCCCTCTTCGAGGAGAGCCTCGCGATTCGCAGAGAACTCGGCGATCCGGTGGGGGTCTCGTCGAGCCTGAACAACTTAGGCCTGCTCGCGCAGAAGGAGGGCGAGCACGACGTCGCGCGACCCTATCTGCTCGAAGCCCTCGCGATGCGCCGCGAGATCGGGGATCGAGGCAACCTCGCCGGGTCGCTGCAGAACGTCGGCGTGATGGAGTTCCTCGCGGGGAACTTCGACGCCGCGCGCACGCACTGGGAGGAGAGCCTCGCCATGCGCCGCGAGCTCGGTGATCGCGCGGGTGCCGCATCGACGCTGCAGAATCTCGGGCGCATGGCGCTCGACCAAGGGGACCACATCACCGCACGTGAGTTGTACGGTCAGCGGCTCGCCATCTCGCTCGAGCTCGGCGATCAGCTTGGCCTCATCGATTCGCTCGAGGCGATGGCGGACGTCGCGAAGGCCGAGGGCGATCTCGATCAAGCGATTCGGCTCTGGTTTGCGGCGATTCGTATTCGCGAGGAGATCGGCTCCCCGATGCCCGAGGATCAGCGTGAGTACAGCGCGCCGACAATGGAAGCGCGGCGTCAGGGGCTCGGCGACGAAGCCTATGCCGCGCTCTGCGCCGAAGGGCGCGCGATGTCGCTCGACAACGTCGGGCTTCAGCGTAATGCCACCGAAGGAGAAGAAGCATGAAGCGCGTCGTGATCGCACTCTGTCTGCTTTGCGTGAATGCACTCCCGCGCACGCGCGCGGAGGATGCCCCGCTCGCCGAAGAGTCGCTCGTCATCCCCGGCAGCTACGCCGAGCAGACGACGGTTGAGGACTTCAAGGCGCGCTTCGGCGCCGCCAACCTGCGCGTCGAGGATGACCGGGACTACGACGGCGGCTCGATGCTCGTGCTATTCCCCGACGATCCGACTCGACGCGCCTACGTGTCGTTTCACGACAGCGAGAACATGACCGGCGTCGCGAGCATCGCGATCGGCGATCGAGTGTCGTTGTGGCGCGGCAAGCTCGGTGTGCATGTCGGCATGACGATGACGGAGCTCCGCGCAGTCAACGGCAAGCCGTTCTACTTCTCCGGCGTCGACAGCTTGGGCCGCGCTTGGGTGCACGATCAGTGGAGCCCCGCGCTCAGCGACTCGGACGCGACGCTCGGCACACTCGACGTCGCCGAGGATGAGGAGATGTACTTCGGCGTCGAGCTCGGCCCGCGCGTGCCGTTCAGCGAGATCGCGGCCGACGCGTATCCGCACGACGAGGT
>CAZZAH010000821.1:0-1847 GCA_964652115.1 uncultured bacterium
GCCGCCGAGGATCTGGCGCAGCAGGCGATGGTCCTCGCACTCGAACGTCTTCGCGTCGGCGCTCTACGCGAACCAGAGAAGCTCGCCTCCTTCGTCTTCGGAATCTGCCGGATGGTGGTGTCGATCTAGGGCGGACGCACGCGCGGCGAGAGAAGCTGATGGAGCGGTTCGGCGATGACCTCTATCCGGCCTCGGTTGAGGCGGCGCCGCGAGTGGATCGGGCCCTTCTTACCGCGTGCCTCGAGCAGCTCGGCGAGCGGGAGCGCTCGATCCTCATCCTGACCTTCTACGATCAGCGTCAGGCGGCCGAGCTGGCGACGGAGCTCGGCGTCTCTGAAGGCAACCTGCGCGTCATCCGCCATCGCGGGCTCGAGCGCGTGCGTCGATGTATGACCGGAGGGCTCGCGGCATGACCACGACCTGCTCCACGCCGATCGCGTTCGACACGCTTCTCGCCTACTGGCTGGATGAGCTGGCGGATCGCCAGGGATTCGACGTCGAGGAACACTTCCTCGGCTGCGAAGAGTGCGCGACGCGGCTCCAGGTTCTGGCCGACCTCGGCGACGAGGTACGCTTCCTCGCGCGCACCGGCGGCGTTCCCGCCATCGTGAGCGAGAGTTTCGTTTCGCGGCTCGCGGCAGACGGCGTGCGCCTCCGCGAATACTCCGTGCCGCGGAACGGCAGCGTGCAGTGCACCATTGCCCCCGACGACGATCTCGTGGTGGCGCGGCTCGAAGGGCCATTCGACGGCGCGGCGCAGCTCGATCTGGTCCAGGTCGGCGGTGACGGTATGAGCGAAGACGAGGGCCCCGCGCGTCTGCGGGACGTTCCGTACGACCCGGCGACCCGAAGCATCGTCGTGGCGTCGCGCACCGAGCTGGTGCGCGGTCTGCCCAGCACGACGATTCGGTGGCAGATCGTTTCGGTGGAAGCGGACGCCGATCGCGTGCTCGGCGAGTACACGCTCATTCACTCACGGTGGGCGGAGGGATAGCTACGGACGACCGCCAATACGCGGCCACGGCCAAGAACCTCCGATACCTACCGCTGAATGCGTCCGCGGTCCCGACTTCAGCGCGCCCGGGTGACGCAGGAGCTGCCCGCTATTACCGTCTCCATTGTCGCGAGCTCCAGTAGCCAGGCTTGCGCCTGGCATGGGCGACGGCAAGCACTTCGACAAGGCTTGGTCAAGCTCGGCCATAAACGCGGTCGCGGCGTCGGGACTTCTTGCCGCATACCACAAGCGAGCCTCACGCGCTTCAACGATGGCTTCGGGATGGAGGTCGAGGTCCAAGCTACTTCGCTCGGAGGATCTGTCGTCTGGCCTCGGACCATGGGACTGTCTTGACGAGCCCAGCATCCAGCTCGTGGATCCGTCGAGCGATTTCAGCCTCCCAGACGAGCTCGGCCGAGTTTTGACAACCGGCGCACCGGCACCGCGGCCGCCGGCTACCCAGGCTCCACCAACCGATGATGCGCCGCCTCCGCGACATGCGCGCGCGTGATCTTCTCCGACCCCTCGAGATCCGCGATGGTGCGCGCGACGCGAAGGGTGCGATGCACGCCGCGCGCCGAGAGCGAGAAGGACGTGACCGCCTTCTCGAGCAACGCCTGCGAGTCGGCGCCGATCTCGCAGTGCTTCTGGATCGCTTCGACATCCATCTGCGCGTTGCAGAGGGGGACCGAGGCAAGCGACGACGCGTCGAAGGACGATGCACGCGGTCCGACCGGCGATGAGGACGCGCCAGCTCCGAGAAGACGCCGCCGCTGTAATTCGCGCGCCGCCGTGACACGCGCACGCACGACCGCGGAAGCCTCCGCCTCGGGTGCATCGGTCACGACCACCT
>CAZZAH010000822.1:0-640 GCA_964652115.1 uncultured bacterium
TGGAGCTGATCCGACGTCCGCCCTGGGCTCCGATGCCGCGGCCGCCGCTGGCGATAAAACCGTCAAAGTGGGTGATTTTGCGGTGCGCCTGGTCGAGCCCATGGCAAACACGGGCGGCACGGGGGCTGGCTTTACCTCGATTACCGGTAAGGTCTACGACGGTCCCGTCCCCGCGGAGGTGGCGTGGAACACCGTCATGTCCGAGGCCGGCTGCCAGCTGCAAGAGCCGACGGTACCTTTCTGTGATCCCCCCTGCGTCGGACAGGTGTGCGTCGCGGACGGACTTTGCCTGCCAAACCCCAACGCGATCGATCTGGGTAAGGTCTCGGTACGTGGTCTCCATGCCACGACGGGCGAAAGCGAGTTTGCGCTCGTGCAGGTGGCTAGCGCCTATTCTGCTCCCGCCGCCGTCGATCTACCTTACCCCGCCTTCGCGGAAGGTGACGAGATCGTGGTGTCGGGAGAGGGAGCCGGACAAGGCGCCTTCGAGGCCAAAGCAAACGGGGTCGCGCCCCTCACACTCACCAGCGAAGAGCTGCTTCTCGACGGTGCGTCTCCCTTACTTCTGACGTGGCAAGCCCCCACCGCAACGGGCGCGTCCAAGATTCGCGTCAAACTCGACATCAGTCATCACGGTGGC
>CAZZAH010000822.1:650-1847 GCA_964652115.1 uncultured bacterium
GATCGAGTGCGAGGTCGACGATGATGGTTCCTTGAGTGTCCCTGGCGCCATGATCGAACGTCTTGCCAACCTCGGAGTGGCGGGGTTTCCGACTATCGTGGTCACACGCGTGAGTGTCGGTTCGGCCGTCATCAGAGCAGGCCGCATCGACTTAACTGTCTATTCGGACGTGGAGCGCAGCGTCGAGGTTCCTGGCCTCGTGTCCTGCACGGACGATTCTCAATGCTCAGGTGGGAGCAGCTGTCAATCCGACCTGACCTGCAAGTGAAGCTTGCTCCTTCTTCTTCCCTTCATCAGCCCTCTAGGTGAACCCATGCCCTCCAAGCTGACCGATCTCCATTTTGCCCCCTTCCTGTCTCTGCTGCTTGCCTGTTCCGGCAGCGATCCGGACGCTGGCGACAACTCTACGTCGGCGGCAGACACCGCGGATGGCGGCGGCAACGGCACGAACGGGAGCACAAATGCTAGTGGGTCTGGCACGAGCGGCGATGGCTCGGGCTCGAGCACCCCGTCCGGCGGCGATGCCGGTGACACGAACCATCCAGGCGCGCCCGACGCAGCCGGGCTTGAACCCTTCAGCTTCTTCGTCACCAGCCTCGAGTCGATGCGTAAGCTCTCTGGAAGTCAGAGCGGGTTTGGTGGCGACCTGAGCTACGGCGAGCAGGGCGTTGGAGCGGGGCTGCGCGGCGCCGACAAAATCTGCGCCGAGATCGCTGAGCTGAGCATGCCCGGAGCATCCGCCAAGCAGTGGCGTGCCTTTCTGAGCGCGACGGCGGGTGGTGAGGTTGGCGGGCCGATCAACGCCGCGGATCGTATCGGGCAGGGCCCTTGGTATGATCGTCTGGGTCGCCTTGTAGCCGAGAACCTTACGGACCTGATCAATACCCGACCGGAAGGTGCTGACAATGAGATTATCAACGATCTACCGAACGAGTTCGGCGTCCCAAACCACAATCCGGACGGCTCAGGTGAAGTGGACAATCACGATACCCTCACCGGCAGCAACGAGAAGGGAGAGCTCTACGGAGACACGGATAGTACTTGTAACGACTGGACGAGCTCCGAAGGCTCAGGTTCGCCGCGCGTAGGGCACTCGTGGCCGCGCACCGGTCCTGGTGGCGGGTTCGGTGGCGGCGGGGGGCCTGGCGGCAACGTCAACTCTGCACATTGGATCTCGGCCCTTGACGAGGCGGGCTG
>CAZZAH010000823.1:0-1839 GCA_964652115.1 uncultured bacterium
CGGACGGTCGCGTGTGGTGGAACGTCAGCGACATCAACGGCACCGGGCCGAACGGGCTCGCCTGGTGGGACGGCACCCACTCCGGGCTCTTCTCGGCTCCGCGTGACGGCGGCCCGCAATGGGGCGGCCTCCCGCACGCCGGCATCAAGACGCTCAAGGTGCGCGAGCTCGCCAACGGCTACGAGCTCTGGATCTCCTGCCTCAGTCGAGGCATCGCGGTGCTGACGGTCGACCTCAATGATCCGGCCGCGGTCGACCCGGTCGTGAGCCGGGCTTCGGAGTTCGCGCTCGAGGCGACTCCCAATCCGGTGACACGGTCGAGTGCGCTGCACTTCGAGCTTCCGATAGCCGGCGCCGCGCGGCTCGAGCTCTTCGACGCCTCCGGCCGGAGAGTGCGCACGCTGTTCGACGCGACGCTCTCCGCGGGTCAACACGAGTGGCCGCTCGATACGCGGGGGCTCACGGCCGGCGCGTACTACTGCCGGCTAAGCACGGCGGGACGATCGGAAGCGACGCGGTTGACCGTGCTGCGGTAATCGCCTGAGTGCGAGGCGGGCGGGTCGCTGGCGCGTCACGAACGGCGCGTCAGCAGATCGAATGCCATGCCCGCCAGCAACCACACCAGCGTGATCGCGATCGCACGCCGCCGCCTTGCGAGAAAGGCGAGCGACCCTGACGTCGCCCATCGAGCCAAGGCCGCCCCCGCGAACGGGAGCAGCCAGAGATGCACGGGCAGTCGATACCGCGTCTGCACGAAGGCAACGAGGAGCGTGAGGAGATACGGCGCCAGCGACGCGACGACGGTACGCGACGCTTCGCGCGACCCATACGCAAAGCCGATCGACGCAAGGAGGCAGAGCCCGATCCACTCCGCGGCAAGCCATCCGACCACGATCGGAGCCGGCGCACCGCAGCGCGTCAACGCATCGAACTCGACCCGACCTGGGTTGATGCCGGCGAGGCGAAGCACGCGCGTTCCCATGTGAGCCAGGGTCGAGAGTGGGTGCCGGCGCATCCGTTCAATCGCGAGTGCCTTCGCCACCGTGCTGCGCTCTACCGGGTCGCGGATCGCGGCCAGCTCCGGCGGAAGCTCGGCGGGGCTTCCGCCATCCCAGCGCGCGTGGGCTGAGTTTCCCAGGTAGAGGTTCACGCCCGAGGTGGGAAAGAGGCCTGTGCGGATGCCGCTCGCCCGCTCGAGTCCGGTGACAATGCAGAAATACGAAGTGCCGAGCAGAAGGAGCATCGCGGTCACGCGCGCGATCGCGCGAGGATTCAAGGAAACACCAGGACAGAACGCGAGAAGACCCGCCGAGAGCGCAAGGCCCGCCGGACGCATCGCCGATGCGAGCGCGAGCGCGAGCACTCCGATGAACCGCGACATGCTCGCGATTCGCCGCGCCCAGCGCACGCCCAGCGCTTGATCCCATCGCGGCGGCGCCAGCACAAGATTCGCTCCGCCGAAGAAGAGGAAGGCGAAGAGCGTTTCCGTCAACGCGAGCGAGGAATACTGCGCCCACGTGATCGAGAAGCAACCGAGCGCGAAGGTGGCATATCCCGAAGGCCGACCGAACCATCGCGCGGCGAGTCGGGCGAGCAGCGCGGCGACGGCGAGCGAGAGCAACGACTGGCCGAGGTAGAGCGGAAGACCGGGCGCTAGTCCGAAGTCCATCGCGCGCGCCAGCAGCCACGGATAGAGCAACGGCCGATCGCCCGCGAGCGGCGGATGCGGCCCACGCATCAGCGCCGCGAGATCGAGGTAGGACCTCATGTCCGACCAGGGCTCAACCGTCGCGGCCCTCACCGACAGCCACCCACGCAGGATCGCGCCACCGATGAGCG
>CAZZAH010000824.1:0-1071 GCA_964652115.1 uncultured bacterium
GTGCCGGACGGCAGTCGAAACTTGGCCGATCTAAAGTGTCACTGAGAGCCGCAAATCAGAGCTGAGGAGGCCGCAGTGCTCAGCTCAGGAACTCCAACCGTAAAGTCATTGGCGTTGTCGTCCGTGTCGAAGCAGCCCCTGCCAAAGCGCTGGATGGATTGGGCGGGTGTGCCGACGGAGGCAGCCCCGCGCCCTTCGAAGCAGGTGGCGACTCCCCAGCCCACGTAGTCGATGACCGACGGCCCCTGCGGACATCCGGCCTCCAGCGCGCCTCCGGAATTGACGAGTGCCACCTTACCCCCGGCGTTTCCGAAGTTGAGGTTGATGTACTGGTCTGGGGTGGGCAGCGGCGCGCCATTCATGCCGCCCTGGGCCTGCACCATATAAAAGCCGCCCGCTGGCAGGACAGTGCCATTGAGCGCAACGACTGACCACGTGGAGCCTGAGGCACTCTGGTACTGGATCGACCAACCCGTCAGGTCGGCTGGCGTGGAGCCCGTGTTGTGGAGCTGAACGAAGTCGTTCGTGTAGCTTGCGCCTGAGTTGCCCCCCGAGGGGAACACCTGACTGATCAACACTCCCTCGCGCCCCGCACCGGCTGCGGTTCGGAAACCGAATCGCACTTCAGCCTCGAGCTCGCGTCCGTTGAGGGTCGTCGCCGCCTGGGTGACCTTGAGCTCATAGGCGGTGTCGGCCGTAAGCGGGACTTTCGGGACCATCTGGACAGTCGTGTCCGAGGTGAGGGTCGCGGTTGCCGATGAGAAGGCTTTGCAGCTGACGAAGCCGTCGGAGCTCAGTTGGATCGCACCTGAACAGGTGCCGTCCTGCTCTTGTGTGGTGAGGCTGGTCGTCGCGGGCGGTTCCGAGAAAGTCAGAGACAGGGGTGCTCCCGGAAAAACCGTGCTCGCCCCACGCAGGGGCCTGGTCGCCACGACCTTGAGTCGAGGGCAGTCAGCGAGGGTGAAGTGAACCTCTGACGCCGACTTGGGCTTGAAGGCCACCGCGTCGCCATCGCGCAAGACGGGCATGGCATCGATGGCGATCTTGCAACCGGGAACCAAACCAAGCAGC
>CAZZAH010000824.1:1081-1835 GCA_964652115.1 uncultured bacterium
ACGCCGTAGCCCCCCGAATGTTCTCCCTCCGTGGCCAGCATCCATTGGTCGGCAAACCTTCTGACCGTCGTGCCCCTGAGTGTCGCGCGCTCGGACTCGAAGGACCACGGCGCACTCGGTAAGGGTAGGAGCTTCACCTCAGTCAGGTCCTGCGGAGCGGGCAATACCGCGGACGAGCCTGCATGCGAGATGGTGGCTGCGTCGATCCAGACCGACGATCCGGCCCAACCCGCATTCCCACCGAGCGTAACCACGAGATTGAGACGATCACCGACGACGATGGGGCCATCGGATGCCGCGGTCGCCGCGTCGAGCGTCACCAGGATGGCGGGGCCATTTGCGCGATTCTGCAGGAAGAAGGTTCCCCCTTCCGTCACGTAAATGACGAGGGCTTCGTTGATCGGAAGGCTCGCGATGGGCACAGAGTTGGTCCCCGCGTTGATCGCGTCCCGAACCGCTGCGATCTGAAGCGATGCCTTACAGTCGATGTCCCCGTCGCAATCGTATGCAATGCAACCATCCTCGCCTGTCCCATTGCCAGTGTAAGGAGCTGGGCAGCTGCACAGCGGAGCTTTGGCCGTGCGGTTCACGCAGATAGCCATCGGGGAGGTGTCGCAACCGCCGTTCGCCGTCGCGCATTCATCCACGTCGTTGCAGGATTGGGTACCTGACCCCGTCAGACCCGTTCCACACGTACAGGTGAAGGTCTGGACGCCGTCGTTGCACGAACCTGGCAGGCAAGCGAAGGCGGGAC
>CAZZAH010000825.1:0-1834 GCA_964652115.1 uncultured bacterium
CGCGCTCGGCCGCGGTGCTCCACGAGACGCTGGCGGAGCGGGCGGCGTAGGTGCGTCGCTAGTTGAGCGGACGGACCGGGGGCACCAGTCCCGGCGCGTCAAGCCGACCGGTTTCAAAGCTCACGCCAAGGCGGAAGTCGGTGTTTCTGTTGTAGTGGCCGAGGCTGGCGAACGAGTCTTCGGTCTCGAATCGCGTAACTCTCCCCGTGATACGCCAGCGATCCTCGACGTAGTACGAAAGATCTGCGCTCGTGCTAAGTGACCAAAGGGAGCCGGAGTCCTCGCGCGAGCGGATCTCGCGCTGGTGATACGCGAGTACCTTCGCGAACCACCGCTCGTTGATCTCGTAGCCTAGGCTCGCCACGGATTCCAATCTGCGCTCCGTGGCGAATCCTTCGAAGTCAGCGAGGGCTTGAGTCGACGCGTCGAGCTGCAGGTGTAGGCCGACCGGCCGATGCCACTCCAGGCGTACGCCTCCCGATACGACGTCGTCGCTTGTGACTTGGCGGTGAAGGTTCTTCACAGTGTCGGAGATCTGAGGGTCTCCATTCAACCACTCCCTAGTCCTCTTGGTGCCGTAGTGGTGGAGGATATCGTTTCGATGGCGCGCGGATATCGACGGGCCGATGAAGGAACCGATCTGGCGCCGAAACCGCTCCCCGTAGGGACCGAGCTCCTCGTACTCGCTCGCGTCAAATGTACCCGTTACTATGATAGGCTCCGCTCCGTGAAACGCGTCGTACGCGTCAAGGCGCTCCACTCTCAACGACCCAGACTCCACCAATAGCTGTTCCACATCGCGCCAGAAGGCTTTGGTTGCAAGGTCGTGTACACGGCCATAGGCCGGCCTTAGATAGAAGAGCCGAGCGAGGCGATTCCTCGTGTCGCTCGACAGCTCTTCAGTTAACCGGCCGTCCCTTCGGAGACGCTCCTCCAAAATGCGCGCAAGGAAAACCCCGGTCGCATCGCGGACCCGACCTCGACCCAGCTGCGCCTCCGCCGAGACGTAGTATAGGTATGACCGGTCCTCGGCTGTCCACCTCGTGTCACGTTCATCGATCCCATTGCCATCGCGGGAGAACAACGCGTCCCGATCGGAGCTCCAGTACTGGTCGTACCAAGCGCTTCCCGATAGACCGAAGCGACCTCCCCAGGGCGAGACTTCAGTCGGATAAAGTCGGCCGTCGAAGAAGACCTGCCACGACTCGCTCAGGTCCTCCGACCTCGACCTGGACTTCGTGTCCAGAGCGAAGCCCGGGGGTGTTTCGTAGATCTGCTTCGATCGATCATAGCCGCGGCGGCCGCCCAGGCTCCCCGAGATGAAGAGACTGCGCTGAACGAGGTCTGCGTCGTGTGCCCAGCTCCACGCTGTCTGTACAGATCCTGATAGCGCCCCACTCTCGGACTGACTTGACGGTTGGTGCTGCGCGCGGGCCGATCCTCTTCCTTCCACCGACCACGATCGTGTGCGCCAACTGTGGTCGGGGATTCTGAAGCCATCGAAATCGTCGTCGATACCCACCCCGGCCAGGGAATCGCTCGATGTGGAAGAGGAATGCGGTGGATTGTCGCCGCGGGCCGGCGTGCTCAGTATAAGGCTCAAGGCAAGCGGAATAAGGATGCGGCGAGTCATGCGGACTCCTTCCATCCAACTATAGTGAGCGAGTGTGCCCGGCACCCGATTGGGGATGTCGGTTGTGCGGCCTGCCGGGCGCTACGACTCTATTCCGCTTTTTGTTTGCGGCCAAGTGATCGATTGAGCGTTGCGCGCAAACGAACTCACTCGATTAGGAGCGCTCCGTCGTGAATGCGTCTAAGCCCTGCCTCGACGAGC
>CAZZAH010000826.1:0-1830 GCA_964652115.1 uncultured bacterium
GCGATCGAGGCGGCGAAGCAGAACGCGACATTCCTCAAGTCAAACGCGCGCTTCCTCGCGGGCAAGCTCGATGCAGCTTTCCTCGAGGAGCGGCTCAAGCCGTCGCGAGGCGAGGAGGTCGTGCTGCTCGATCCGCCGCGTTCCGGCACCGCGCTCGGCATGATCGCGGAGCTGGGGAAGCGCGAGCCTCGGCGCGTGCTTCACCTCGCGTGCGGTGTGGACGAGATCCCGCGCGAGGCCGAGGCGTGGCGCCGCGCCGGCTATCGACTCGAGCGCGCGGTGCCCTTGGATCTCTTCGCCGGGACCGTCGGGCTCGAGGTGCTGCTCGTCTTCACGCCGGGCGCGGCACCGCCCTCGCGCCCGCCCGCGGGCCCGGGCGCGAGGGAAGCTTTCCCTCGACGCGCCTCCGCCAAGCCTGCGAACATGGACCGGCCTCGAAACCGGAAGGAGACTGACGATGGTCACAGCCGTAATCCTGCTCAACGTCGAACGCACCCACATCAAGACGGTGGCCGGCATGCTGGCGGATCTTCCGGAGATCAGCGAGGTGTTCTCGGTCGCGGGCAAGTTCGACCTGGTGGCGATCGTCCGCGTCCCGGCGCACGAGGCCCTGGCCGACCTCGTCACCGACCGGATGAGTGATCTGCCCGGCATCGTGCACTCGGAGACCTTGATCGCCTTCCGCGCTTACTCGAAGCACGATGTGGAGGCGGGGTTCTCGCTCGGGGGGAATCGGTAGCGAGCGCTCGCTCCCGCCGAAAATGCGGAGGGCGGACGCAAGCGCCCGCCCCTCGCACGCGGCCTCATCCGTGAGGCCTGAACCTAACTGAAGCTCTACTCCAGCCCCGCCAACTGCTCGTACATCCGCCAGCGGAAGTCGACGACTTCCTGCGCCTGCGCCAGCAGCCTCTCCGCCTCTTCCGGGTTCGATTGCAGGAGCGAACGGTAGCGGCCCTCCATCAGCGCGTACTCGCGGAACGGGATCTTCGGCTTCGGCGAATCGAGCTTGAGCGCGTGCTCGTTCTGATCGCGCTTCCGCGGATCGAAGCGGAAGAGCGGCCAGTAGCCCGAGTCGACCGCCGCCTTCTGATCGCGAAGGCCGAGACCCATGTCGATGCCGTGCGCGATGCAGTGGCTATAGGCGATCAGGAGCGAAGGACCGTCGTAGGCATCCGCCTCACGGAAGGCCTGCAAGGTCTGAATGTCCTTGCCGCCGAGCGCGATCCTCGCCACGTAGACGTTGCCGTAGCTCATCGCCATCAGCGCGAGGTCCTTCTTCGGCGTGTGCTTTCCACCCGAGGCGAAGCGCGCGACCGCGCCGAGCGGCGTCGACTTCGACATCTGGCCGCCGGTGTTGGAATAGACCTCGGTGTCGAGCACGAGGATGTTCACGTTCCGCCCCGAGGCGATGACGTGATCGAGCCCGCCGAAGCCGATGTCATAGGCCCAGCCGTCTCCGCCCACGATCCAGACGCTGCGCGGCAGCAGGAACTCGGAGAGCTCGAGCAGTCGCCGCGCGTCCGTCCCTTCCATGTGGCTGAGCTTGTCCCGAAGGACGATGAGTCGATCGTGCTGGGCGTGGAATTCCGCCTCGCTCCATGACTCGTGTCCCGGCACCACACCGTCGGCGGTGTGCGCCTCCGACATGATGTGGTGATGCGCGATGCTCGAGGTCACGTCGCCGGCGTGGATGAGCGCACCGGCCAGCTCGTCGCCGAGCTGGGGTGAGAGCTTCGCCACCAGCGCGCGCGCGTCGTGCCCGAGCATGTCGAGCGTGAGGCGGAAGCCGAGCCCGAACTCCGCGTTGTCCTCGAAGAGCGAGTTGGCCCA
>CAZZAH010000827.1:0-1830 GCA_964652115.1 uncultured bacterium
GTCGTCTGCTTGCTCCGGACCCCAGGTGCCGGCCGCGTAGATGGGCGGAGGCGTGTTCTGCTCGCGCCATGCCGCGAACACGTGATCGATGTATGCCCACTGCTCTTCGACCTCGTCGCGGCGCGTGAAGAGCGTCGCCTTGCCGGCCGCCAAGTGGGCCTGCAACGCGGTTTCGTCATGTAGCTGAGGTGGGCTGCTCACGTTGGTTGGTAACATGGCATTGACGGCGTATCGTGGACAGTCAAACCCAGCGGAACCGGTGAACGAGAAGGAGCGAGAGAGCGAGGCGCTGGACGAGGTCGCGGGGGGGGAGGACGAGAGTATCGACTCCCTCATGCGCGCGGTCGCGCACGTTTCCACGGTGGATATGCCGCATCGGGCCACCGACCCAGCGGAGCGCACCACCGCACCGCCCACGCTGCTCGAAGGGCAATCCGCGCTCCCGAAGGTCGGGGAAGTCCTCGGGGGGCGCTACGAGCTCAAAGAGATGCTGGGGGCCGGCGGAATGGGGGCTGTCTTTGCGGCCCATCACCGCGGAACCGGGCGGGAGGTGGCCATCAAGGTGCTGCTTCCGCAGGGGGGAAGCGGCAAGTACAGGCGCGAGCGCTTGCAACGCTTTGTGCGTGAGGCTCGCGCCGCCGGCCGGATCCGGCACCCCAACGTGGTCGATGTCTACGATATCGAGGTGGAGTCAGACCCCCCGTACATTGTGATGGAGCGGCTGCATGGCGAATCGCTTTGGCAGCGCATCAAACGCGGGGCGATGCCGCCCGAAGAGGCCGTGCGCGTGATTCTCGCGGCGATGCGGGGAGTCGCCGAGGTGCACCGCCAGGGCGTGGTGCATCGCGACTTGAAGCCGGACAACATCTACTTGGCGCGGGGAGCGGACGGGGGCGAGCCAGTCCCCAAGGTCCTCGACTTCGGAGTGTCCCGCATCGTCGTGCGTGAAGGGGCCGAACCGCGGCCCACCACCCTCACGCGGGCTGGGTACATTTTGGGTACGCCCTCCTATATGCCCCTCGAGCAGCTGCGAGGGGAGCCGGAGATCGACGCCCGTGCTGACGTGTATGCCCTGGGCGTGATCCTCTATGAAGCGCTGTGCGGCGCTCGACCCTTCGAGGCGCGTAACGATCATGAGCTCGTCATCCGTATGGTGACCGAGGCGCCCACCCCGCTGCGTGTGAAGGCTCCCAGCATCGATGCCTCGCTTTCGCGGATTGTCGGCAAAGCGTTGGCCCGGGCGGCATCGGATCGCTTTCAAGATGTGCAGAGCTTTGCGTCGGCCCTCGAAGGGTGGCTCGCGGGTGAGCGCCACGCGGAGGAGCCCCTGTCGGCACCGGAGGAGCCCGCGGAACCTGCGACGGGTCAGAGCAAGACTCTGCCCGCCGTCCAGCGCCGCAACGCTACCGTTCGCTCCGTAGCCGTGTTGGTGGCCCTATCGGTTGCCGCCGGGCTGTGGGTCTTGTTCGTTTCCCGGAGCGATCCCGCGCCTCGCCCCGTCCCCGAGCCGAAGCCAGGCCCTACTGAGGTCGCGCCGCGTGAAGCAAGCCCAGTTATCCCGTCGATACCTGCACCGGTCGTGGATCCGCCCGCCATGCCAGCGCCCGCCGCCCGAAGTCCCGACGAGGTCTCACCGACCACTAAGTCCACGTCCACCCCGCGTCCTCGTCAGAACCGTAAGAGTGAAGCCGATCCAGAGCCGGTCCCTTCGGCACCATCCAGCGAGGACCGCGCGACCAAGCTCAATCCCGACGAGTTTTGACGGAGCCTGCATCGCTATCGTGGGACCGGTGCGCACGAGATGGTACCGGTGGCGAAGCGCTCCTTGGT
>CAZZAH010000828.1:0-1828 GCA_964652115.1 uncultured bacterium
TGGCGCGCGCGACCTCGTCTATGCGGCGCTCCCCTTCACGCCGATTCCCACTCGAGTGAGCGAAGGCGTGGCCGACATGCGGGCCGATCGCTTCCAATCGCTCGGCTACCGTGGGCGCGGCGTGCGGGTCGGCGTGATCGACATCGGCTTTCAGGGATACGGCGCGATGCTCGGCGGCGAGCTCCCCGCCAGCGTGCACGTGCGCTCTTTTTATGGCGGGGCAAATGGCGACGGCGACATCACCGGCGGCGGAGAGAATCACGGTTCCGCCTGCGCCGAGGTCATCCACGATGTCGCTCCCGACGCCGAGCTCTACCTCGCGAACGTAAGCAACGACCTCGACCTTCAGCGTGCGGTCGATTGGATGGCCGACGAAGGGGTCGAGGTGATCAGCCACTCGCTCGCCTGGTTCGTCGGCGGCGGCGATGGGCAGGGACCGATCAGCGACATCGTCACTCAGGCCGAATCCGAAGGCATCGTCTGGGTGACCGCGGCCGGCAACTTCGCCAACGCGCACTGGGGCGGCCTCGCGCGCGACATCGACGCTGACGGCAGGATCGAGCTCGATGAAGCGGGCGACGAGACGATCAACTTCACCGGACTGCCGCTGAGCACCGACCTCAGCTTTCTCCTGCTGTGGAATCGCTGGCCCAGCTCCGCCGACTTGAGCTTCGCGATCGATCTCCGTGCGAGCGACGGCGCACTGCTCGCGAGCTCGGAGGGAGAATTCGCCGACTTCGGCTACGCGTTCCGCGCGCTCGACTACACGACCGCGCCCGGTGGGCTCGCGCCCGAGCTCTCGATCCGCCGCGTGAAAGGGAATGCCGACGGTGTCTCGCTCCAGCTCTTCCGCGTCGACGGAGGCGGCGTCACCCCCTTACCGGAGCACCGAGTGCTGAGCGGAAGCCTCGCGATCCCCGCCGACTCTCCCGCCGCGATCAGCGTCGGCGCCTTCGGGCACCGGGACGAAGCCGACGCGGCGACGCTGGAATCGTTCAGCTCGGCCGGCCCCACCGCCGACGGACGGATGAAGCCGGAGATCCTCGGCCCCGACAACATTCGCGAGAACAGCGTCTACGGCTCGTCAGGAGGGTTTCGGGGCACCTCCGCCGCCTGCCCGCACGTCGCCGGAGCGGTCGCGCTGCTTCTCTCGGCTTCGATCGAGGGTGGCCTCTACGATGCGCGTCTCTCGCCCGCATCGATTCGGAGGCTCCTGCAGAACGAAGCGCTTCCTCTCGTCGCGGGCACGCGAATCGCGGAAGCGGAAGGATGGGGCCGCGCGCGCCTCGTGCTTGATCGCCCCACCGCGACCACGACCGCCGCTAGGCTCTCGGTTACGGCTCAAACGAGCGCATCGCTCACGCTCTCGCTTCGCGCGGATCATAGGATCGCGCCGACGACTCTCCGCCTTCTCGACGTGAGCGGACGCCAACTCGCGCTGCTCGCTCCGCGGGTGATCGAGGAGAGGACGATCGACTTCGCGCTCGATCGAGGATGGAAGGCCGCTCGCGGTCGATACTGGGCGCTCGAGCCTTCCTCCGGCGCGAGCGTCAGCTTCTACTGGCCGGGGTCGCGCTGATGCTGGGTGACGACGCGGCGCGGCATCTCGCCTACGACGAGTGCCTCGCGGAGCTGCGCGCGCTACTCGACGGAGAGGATGATGTCATCGCGCGGATGGCGACCACCGCTTCGGTCCTCTTCCAGCGCGTGCCGCGCGTCTCCTTCGTCGGCTTCTATCGTGTGACGCGGCCGGGGCTCCTGGTCGTCGGTCCCTATCAAGGCCCGCCCGCTTGCCTCCGCATCACCTTCGATCGAGGCGTGTGCGGTG
>CAZZAH010000829.1:0-1810 GCA_964652115.1 uncultured bacterium
CGGACGGTCGCGTGTGGTGGAACGTCAGCGACATCAACGGCACCGGGCCGAACGGACTCGCCTGGTGGGACGGCGTTCACTCCGGGCTCTTCTCGGCGCCGCGTGATGGCGGCCCACAGTGGGGCGGTCTCCCGCACGCCGGCATCAAGACGCTCAAGGTGCGCGAGCTCGCGAACGGCTACGAGCTCTGGATTTCCTGCCTCAGTCGCGGCATCGCGGTCTTGACGGTCGACCTGAACGATCCGGCCGCGGTCGACCCGGTCTTGACCCCGGCGGTGAGTTTCGCGCTGCGCACGATGCCCAACCCGATTACACAGACCGGTGCGCTGCACTTCGAGCTTCCGGCGGCCGGCGCCGCGCGACTCGAGCTCTTTGACGCAAGCGGTCGACGCGTGCGTACGTTGCTCGACGCGACACTGACGGCGGGTGAACACGAGTGGTCGCTTGACGCGCGGGGCCTCGCGGCCGGCGCGTACTACTGTCGCCTGAGCACCGCGCAAGGATCGGAAACGACGCGGATGACCTTGCTGCGTTAGTTACCTGGGGCCGAGCCGCCCCAGGAGATCGAAGGCCATCCCCGCGAGAAGCAGGGCCATCGTGATCGCGAGCGGTCGTCGATGCCGCACGAGGAACGCGAGCGATCCCGATGCCGCCCATCGAGCCAGGGCCGCGCCAGCGAAGGGCAGCAGCCAGAGATGCAGCGGCAGGCGAAAGCGCGTCTGCACGAACGCAGCGAGAAGCAGCAGGAGATAGGGCGCGAGCGAGAGGACGACCGTCCGCGTCGCCGCGCGCGGCGCGTAGGCAAAACCGATCGCGGCGAGCAGACAGAGTCCGATCCACTCGGCCGCGAGCCAGCCGACCACGATCGGTGCCGGCACACCGCAGCGGGTCAACGCGTCGAATTCGATCCGGCCTGGATTGATGCCGGCTAGCCGAAGCGCGCGCGCTCCCATGTGCGCGACCGTCGAGTGAGGATGTCGGAGCATGTGGTCGAGCGCGAGCCGCTTGGCCACGAGGCCACGCTCGACCGGATCGTGCAATGTCGCCAGCTCGGGTGGCAGCTCCGCGGGCCCGCCGCCATTCCAACGTGCGTGATCCGAGTTTCCGAGGTAGAGGTTCACGCCCGACGTCGGGAAGAAGCCGGTGCGGATCTCGGTCGCGTGCTCGAGGCCGACCACGACCCCGAAGTAGGTTGCCGCGAGTAGCGCGAGCATCACGATCGTGCGCGCGATCGCGCGAGGATCCCATCGGACTCCACTCCTCGCCACGATGAGCCCGACCGCGAGCGCGAGACCTGCCGGACGCATCGCGGACGCGAAGGCGAGCGCGAGCACCCCAAGCACTCGCGCGATGCCCGAGACGCGCCGCGCCCAGCGCACGCCGAGCGCCTGATCCCACCGCGGCGGCGCGAGCACGAGGTTCGCTCCGCTGAAGAGGAGGAAGGCGAAGAGCGTCTCCGTCAACGCGAGCGAGGAATACTGCGCCCACGTGATCGAGAAGCAACCGAGCGCGAAGGTGGCATAGCCCGAAGGCCGACCGAACCACCGCGCGGCGAGTCGCGCGAGCAGCGCGGCAACGGCGAGCGAGAGCAACGACTGACCGAGGTAGAGCGGAAGCCCTGGCGCCAGACCCAAATCCATCGCGCGCGCAAGCAGCCACGGATAAAGCAAGGGTCGATCGCCCGCGAGCGGAGGATGCGGCCCGCGCATCAGCGCCGCGAGATCGAGGTAGGACCTCATGTCCGACCAGGGCTCGACCGTCGCGGCCCTCACCGACAGCCACCCACGCAGGATCGCGCCACCGATGAGCG
>CAZZAH010000830.1:0-1808 GCA_964652115.1 uncultured bacterium
CGCTCCCCGAAGCTTGGAGCGCTTGCGTGACCCCTGAGCAAACCACGGCGAGGGCCGTCGGGCCGCATCTTTTTTCCGTAAGGACGCGGGCTCTGGTTAGAGCAACTCGCGATAGATGTCGTTCATTCGTTCGACCTGCGTGCGGATGTCGAACTCGGCCTCGATGTGCGCGCGACCGGCGCGCCCCATCGCGGCCCACTGCTCCGGCGTGCGAAGAAGTTGGTCCATCTTGGCGGCGAGGGCGCGTGCGTCACGCTCTGGCGCGAGGAGCGCCGACTCGCCCGCCCGCGTCACCTCGGGAATATCGCAGTGCGTAGTGGCGAGGATCGGCAGCCCGACCGCCTGCGCTTCGAGCAGGCAGACCGGCGCGCCCCCTTCCGCGTCGCCATCGCGCGCGGTCACGCTCGGAGCGACGAAGAAGTGCGCGCGCGCGAGCTCTTGCCGATAGACGTCGGGCGACTGATAGCCGAGCAGATCGACGCGATCACGCAGCGAGGCCGAACGCGCGAGCTCCTCGATGCGCGGGCGCTCCGGCCCATCGCCGATCACGCGCAGGCGAACGCGCGGATGCGTCGACGCGATCTCCGCCAGCGCCTCGAGCGCATAGGGGATGCCCTTCTTTTCGCGGAACGAGGCAGCGATCAAGCCGACGATCGGCCCGCTCTCGGGCAGACGGCGCTCGACGAAGGGGAAGCTCTCGAGCGGAATGCCGAGGTGAACGACACGCACGCGATCGCGCGGCGCGCCGATTCGCACCAAGGTCTCGCCCATGAAGGGACCTTCCGCCAGCACGCGGTCGGCTCGCGCGAACAGCCGTCGATAGAGCGCGCGCCAGTAGGGATGCCGCGGCAGGAGGCCCGCGTCGCGTCCATAGAACGACACGACGAACGGACGCTTCGGTCCCGAGGCGGAGAGCACGGTGCGCGCGCCTTCCCAACCCAAGTGCGCGTGGATCACGCCGACGCGCTCCTTCTCGTAGATCGCGCGATAGGGCGCCGGCGGAAACTGTCCGAGGAGGTACTTCGACGCGCGAGTGACGACGCGCGACGCGCGCGGGATGCCGTCCTGAGCGCGCGCTGACAGGTCGTAGACCGGCGAGAAGGGGAAGGTCTCCGCGTTCTCCATCCCTTGCGTGATCACGATCGGACGGAACGCGCGATTGTGCGTGAGCTGCGAGTAGATCCATCCGCCGGTGAGAAAGAGATAGGGCGAAATGAGGTGTGCGACGGTCGGCCGCTCGCGCGCGTCGGTCATCGACGCGCCGCCTGCTCGTAGAGATCGACCTCGAGATCGAGCCGCGCGCTCGGCTCGACCAGAAGCGTGCGGATGTGGCGCGCCGCCGCCAGGCCGAGCCTTCGCATGCGGTGGGCATCGGCGAAGCAGTCGGCCAGGATCTCGCCCAGGCGGGGAAGGTCGCGATCGTGGAGCAGAATTCCCGTCGCGTCATTCAGCACCACCTCCCGTGTGGTGCCGACGTCGAGTGCTGCGACCACACGACCGCAGGCCATCGCCTCGAAGACCGGGTTGCTCGCATTCGTGCGGTCGAGGAGCGAGAGCACGAAGTCGGCGCTTCGGTACCAGTCGGGCAGCTCGGCCTGATGCACCGCTCCGGCGAAGTCGACGTTGCCTTCCACCCCTTCGGCGCGCACGAGCGTGGTGAGGCGCTCACGCTCCGGACCATCGCCGAGGAGCGCGAGCCGCGCGCCGGGAAAGCGCGCGCGAAGTCCCTTGAGTCCCGCGACCGCGCGCTCGAGCTTCTTCTCGCTCGCGAGGCGCGTGACCGTGATGAGGAGCGGATCCTCCTCGCG
>CAZZAH010000831.1:0-1042 GCA_964652115.1 uncultured bacterium
GACCTCCCCATCACGGCGCTGCATTGCGGCACTCCTTGATTCCGTGGTTGATCCAGTGATCGAGCGCAGCTCGGTAGTTCGTGCCAAAGGTAAGGTCCGAGTAGCGCGCGAGATAGGCGCGCGGTGAAAACTGCGCACTCGCGTCGCGGCCCTCGTCGATGCCGTTCTGTTGGTAGTGGTTCTGCAGCGCCGCCGCGTCGTTGCCGAAGGCCGCCTGAAGGTCGGGGTAACGTGTCCTGTAGAACTCCGTGTCGAGCACATCCAGATACCCGCTCGGGCAGCGAGGAAGCCCTGAAGCCCGGCAACCCGTGCCCGGCCCGTCGCACGCATCCACGCAGTCCGCGGCACCATCACCGTCACTATCCTCGTCCGACACGCCGCAGCCACAAAGCCCGGGCGCGGTCTTACCTTTGTCGTTCTGGCAGCCGTCCGCGCAATCCGCCGTGCCGTCGCCGTCGGCATCTTGCTCGCTCTTGCCACAACCGCAGGCTCCGGGGCCCACCTTGTTCGGATCGTCGAGACACGAGTCCAGGCAATCCGGGGTCCCGTCGCCATCACTGTCCACGTCCGCGGTGCCACAACCACAGAGGCCGGGCTCGTCCTTCGTGGAGTCCATCGGGCATGCATCGAACGCTGCGAGTGGCTCGCTCGCGGTAAGGGTGAGCGACTCCAGGATCGCCGAGACCAGGATCTCGCGCATCGACGCACTCCCACCATCCGCGCGAGTCGCGAGCGCCGTGGTCACGCATGCCTCGTTGCCGCGCACTCCGCGGTGCAGCGCGTAGGTCAGTGCCTTCTCTGCGACGCACGCCGTGAACTCGGGCGCGTTGGCGATGGCTTCCGCGAGCTCACGCGGTCCCGGCACCTCCTTACCGAACAGCTCGAGGGAGCTCTCGATGGGATGACCGTTCGCGTCGACCTCACGCCAGCGCCCACTCGAGTCGTACTTCTCGAGGGCGAGGCCAACGGGGTCCATCTGACCATGGCAGGAAATGCATTGGGGCCCGCTCGTGCGGTGAATCTCCATCTGCTCTGACAAGGG
>CAZZAH010000831.1:1052-1807 GCA_964652115.1 uncultured bacterium
AGCGAAGACGCGATCTGCTCGGCGGTGGCGGCGTCGAGCCGCGGCATCTCGCGGCATAAGAGCCGTGTGAGCGTCCAGAGGCCTCGATGGATCGCGCGGCGGAAGTCTGAACCCTTGGCCGTGCTCGTGAGGAAGCGGCCCTGCGAGAGCAGCCCGCCGCGCTCATCGGTCTCCACCCGCTGCACCGACTTACCCTCGGCGTCGAAGGGAAGGTCGTAGTGAGCGGCGAGCTCTTTGTCCACGAACGTGAAGCCGGGTTCGAGCAGCGCAGACGGCGGCAAATTCTTACTAAGCACCTCGGCGAAGACGGCCTGTGCCTCGCGCCGCATGGGTTCGTCGAGGCCTTCGCTGATCGACGCGCCGTTCTGTCGAAAGCCCAGCCACTGGCCCGCAAAGTCGCTCACGATGCGCGCCTCGTACTGTTCGACGAGGCGCTCGGCCTCCGCCCTCAACACCTTGGGGTCGAGGATCTCGCCACTCTCGGCCAGCGCCCAGAGCCTGTCGTCAGGCACCGATGCCCGGGAGAACAGAGCAAGCCGCGACGCCACGGCGTAGGCGGACTCCTCGCGCGTGAAGCCACCTGGCAGCAACTCGGGCTTGAACGTCACGCGCGGCGACAGGAGCGCGGCCTGCGCGGCCGCACGCAGGCCCTCCTCGAAGGGCTGAGGGATGCTCGCCGCCGAGGCGCTCGCGTACACGTCCTCGTACAACTGCTGGAAGGAAGCGAGCTCGCCCGCGCGAAGCGGCCGGCGGAA
>CAZZAH010000832.1:0-1799 GCA_964652115.1 uncultured bacterium
ACCTCGTCCGATTGGAGGTAGCCCTTTCGCGCGCCGGTCGCGGTGACGAGGATCGAGCCGTCGTCGTCGCGCCAGCTCATGTTGCCGTCGTTGGACGCGATCATCCCACGACGATCGAGGCGCCGGCCGATCTCCTGAAACAGTCGGACCACCGAGGCGCTCGGAGGCTCTCGCCGCCAACGATTCACATCAGCCTCCAAATTCGTTGCCGTCCTGTCGCGCGTCCTTCCTCGGTGAAGCGGATCGCCGCCGGCAGCGCGTCGACCACGTCGGAAGGCAAGAGCGATCGCTGCGCGAACGGCGTTGCCGCGGCGTCGACCCGAAGGTCGGCCGCGAGTCCGTGAAGATAGCAGCCGAGCAAAGCGGCCGATGTCCCCGTCAGTCCTTGCCCGAGCAACGCGCCGATCACGCCGGAGAGCACATCGCCCGAGCCCCCGGTCGCAAGGCCTGAGTTGCCGGTCGGATTGACCCAGAGATCGCCGCCGGGGCCCGCGATCACGGTCGGCGCGCCCTTGAGCACGAGGGTGACGCCCCATCGAGCGGACCAGGCGCGCGCCGCGGCGACCGGGTCCGCTTGGAGCTCCTCGAGCTTGACCCCGCTCAGGCGATGCATCTCGCCCAAATGAGGCGTGAGCACGAGGCCGCCCGTGATTCCACCGGCGCGGATCTCCCGCGCGCGAGGGACCCAGCTGTCGGCTCCCCAGGCCGCGAGCGCGTTGAGCGCGTCGGCGTCGAGGAGCATCGGACCGCGCCACTTGCCGAGGAGCTTGAGCACGAGCCGCTCGGCCTCGGGGGTACGTCCGAGCCCGGGACCGACCACGAGGGCATCCCAATCGCCGAAGCCGCTCAGGATCCTGTCCGCACCCTGGGAGAGGGGTTGACCGTCCTCGCCTTCAGGAAGCGGGATCGTCATCGCCTCCTCGAGGCGCGTCGCGAAGACCGTCGCGAGCGAACGCGGCACGGCGACACGCACCAGGCCCGCGCCCGTCCGGAGCGCCGCTTTGGCCGCGAGCACCGGTGCCCCGATCATTCCCGGGGAGCCACCGACCAGGACCACCTTGCCCCAATCACCCTTGTGGCTCGACTGGCCCGGCTGCGGGAGCAGTGCCCGCATCTCCTCAGGCCCCGCGAACCTGCCGGCGGGTCCGACCGCATCCTCCACCTCGGACGGAATTCCGATGTCGACCACGATGCACTCGCCCCAATGCCGCCGGGCCGGCGGGAAGAGGCACCCGAGCTTCGGCGCCGACATCGAGATGGTGAGCTCGGCCTCGACCGCGGCTCCCAAGAGCCGACCATGGTCGGAGGCCAGGCCGGAGGGGATGTCGATCGCGATCGTGCGCGCCGCGGATCGGTTGATCGCCTCGATCCACTCGGCGGCGACGCCACGCGCCGGACCCTCGAGCCCGGTGCCCAGCAGCGCATCGAGCACCAGATCCTCCGACGAGAGCCGCGAGACCGACGAGGCAGGGTCGCCCGATTCGAGCACGAGCGACGCGCGAGCGGCCGCGGCCGCGTTCGCCCCGGCGTCTGGGCTTAGCTCCGACCGATCGGCGGTCAGGATCACGCGAGGCCAAAGTCCGCGTTCTCGGAGCAGACGGGCGACCACCAGGCCGTCGCCCCCGTTGTTTCCCTTCCCGCAGACAATCACGATGCGGCGAGCCCAAAGCCTAGCGATCCGAACAAGGAGTGCCCGCACGACCCCGCGGCCCGCGCGCTCCATCAGCTCGAGGCTGGGTACGCCGAGCTCCTCGATCGTCCGACGATCCATCTCTCGCATCCGAGCGGCATCGACCAGC
>CAZZAH010000833.1:0-1798 GCA_964652115.1 uncultured bacterium
TGCATCGCGTCGAGCAGGATCGCGGTCTTGGTCGAGTAGCCGGAGCCGAGCTCGAGCAGCTCATGCACCTGCAGGCGTTCGATCAGGGAAGGCGTGATCTCACGCAGGATCGCGGTCTCCGCGCGGGTCAGGTAGTACTCCGGCAGCTCGGTGATCTGCTCGAAGAGCTCGGAGCCGCGTTCGTCGTAGAAGTACTTCGGCGGAATCTCGCGCGGGTAGCGCTCGAGCCCCTCGCGAAGCTCGCGCTTGAGCTCCGCGCGATAGAGCTCCGGCGTGAGGTGCATGTGGATGTGGATTCGCGAATCGGGTTCGATCGGAGAGATGTTCATGCGTCCTCGCTGGAAAGTCCGCGTGGTCGTACCGCTCGCTCGACCAAGCTCAGCGCGCCGTCGACCAGAAGGGCGAGCAGCGCGGCCGGGATCGCTCCCGACAGGATGACGGTCGAGCTCGACATCTGAAGACCGGAGACGATCGGCTCGCCCAATCCGCCCGCGCCGATGAAGGCGGCGAGCGTGGCGGTGCCAACGTTGATCACCGCGGCGGTGCGGATGCCGGCCATGATCACCGGCGCGGCCAGAGGCAGTCGGATCCGCCCCAAGATCTGCGCGCGCGTCATGCCGAGCGCCCAGGCCGAGTCGACCGCCTGCGGGTCGGCCTCGCGCACGCCGGTGTAGCTGTTCCGAAGGATCGGATAGAGGCTGTAAAGAAACAGCGCCGCGATCGCCGGCTTCACGCCGACCCCCAGCAACGGAATCATGAAGGCGAGGAGCGCGATCGATGGAATGGTCTGAAACACGCCCGCGCCGCGAATCAGAGGCTCCGCCCAGGCCGCGCGTCGCTCGAGCGCGATCCCGGCCGGCACCGCCACCACGATCGCCAGGAGAAGCGAGGCCGCGACCATCGCGAGATGCTCGAGCGATCGACGAAGAAGCCGCGCGCGCTCGGACCACACGTATGACACGAAGGACCGATCGCGAGTCGACGTGCTCGAGATCTTGCTCGCGCCGACCAGCCCGAGCTGCGTCAACGCATCCTGCGCCACCTGCTCGACCGGCGCGCCTTCTTCCTGCAGCCTCAGATTCCAACCGCGCATGCTCTCCTCGTCGAGGACCCCGCTCAGGAGGTTGAGTGCTTCCGCCACCTCCGGGTGCTTCCTCAGCGTTTCTCCGCGAACGAGCGCCGCCGCTTGGTAGGGCGGGAAGAAGTCGCGGTCGTCGGTCAGGACCTTCAACCCATACTTCGCGATCCGCCCGTCGGTCGTGTAGACGTCGATCACGTCGACCTTCCCCGCGCCGGCCGCCTCGTACTTGAGCGCGTGCTGCAGGCTGCGCGCGTCGCGGAGGTGAAGGCCATACAGCTTCTCGAGCCCCGGATAGCCGTCGTCACGTTCGATGAACTCGGGTCCGAAGGCCGCGCTCAGTCGCCCGGCGATCGGCACGAGCGCGGAGATCGTCCCGACGCCGGTCTCCTTCGCCAGGTCGCCGCGGATCGCGAGCTCGAACGAGTTCTCGAAGCCGAGCGGCGCGAGCCAGACGAGATCCCAGCGCGCGCCGAACTCGTGCCGGACCGTGGATAGCACCTTGGCCGCGTTGGTTTCGCTCGGCAGACCGAGGATCGAAACGAGCCCGGTGCCGGTGTACTCGGGGTAGAGATCGACCGCCCCGCTCTTCAGTGCATCGAGGCAGACCTGTGTTCCCGCCAGGTTCATCCGCCGGACGACCTCGACGTCGGAGTGCGCCTCGATCACGCGCGCGAACATCTCGGCCAGGAGGCGGCTCTCCTCGAAGTTCTTCGACGC
>CAZZAH010000834.1:0-1792 GCA_964652115.1 uncultured bacterium
TCGATCTTCTTCCGCAGCAGCGTGCGGTAGTGCATGCGGAGCTCGTCGTAGAGGCGCTGCTGGTTCGCCTCCATCTCGCAGAAGATCGTCTGCTCGTTCTTGGGCGGAAGGTCGAGCGCGACCTGGTCCTTGGTGCGGCGGAGGACGAAGGGCCGAATCGCGCGCGCGAGAAGCCCGCGCGTCTCCTCATCGGGATTGCGGAGGCCACCGCTTCCCGCGCGGAAAAGCGAGCCCGCGCCGAGCATCCCCGGATTCAGGAACTCGAAGAGGCTCCAGAGCTCGCCTAAGTGGTTCTCGATCGGCGTGCCCGAGAGCGCGAGGCGATGTCGAGCCTTGAGCAGCCGCGCGGCCTTGGCCGAATCGGTGTCGGGGTTCTTGATCGCCTGCGCTTCGTCCAGGATCACGTAGTCGAACTCGAGATCCTTGAACTGCACCGCGTCGCGCCGAAGCGTGCCGTAGGTCGTGACCACCACATCGACCTCGTCGAGCGCGGCGGTCAGCTTGCCGCGCGCGGTGCCGGTGTGATCGTGAAGATGAAGCAACGGCGTGAAGCGCTTCGCTTCCGCCTTCCAGTTCCAGACGAGCGACTTCGGCACCACGACCAACGATGGCCCGGGCCGTTCGCCCGACTCCGGATGCGCGCGGAATCGATCCTGCCGCCGCGCCTCGAGGAGCGCCAACACCATGACCGTCTTGCCGAGGCCCATGTCGTCGGCCAAGCAGCCGCCGAAGCCGAACTCGCGCAGAAAGTGAAGCCAGCCGATCCCTTCCTTCTGATAGCCGCGAAGGAGCCCGCGGAATCCTTCGGGCGGTTCGACCGCCTGGATCCCTTCGAACCGCGAGAGATGCTCGCGCGCCTGCGCGAAGCGCGCGTCCACCTCGACCTCCGGCTGCGCGGCGAGCAGCGTGTCGAGGAGCCCGACCTGCGTCGAGCGAAAGCGGACCGCGCCGTCCTCGGTCGTGCCGAGCCCCGCCATCAAGCCATAGCGACGAAGCCACTCGACCGGCAGGAGCCCGAGCGTGCCGTCGCCCAAGGGCACCGCGTTGTCGCCGCGCTTGAGCGCCGCGAGCAGCTCCGGTAACTGCGCCGTGATCTCGCCGAAGCGAACCGTGCCGTGAAGATCGAACCAGTCGAGCCCCGAGCGCACCTCGACCTTGAAGTCGCGCGGGGAGCGATAGATCTTCCCCTCCGCTTCGACCTTCCAACCATCGGCCACCAAGGCCTCGACCGCGCCGGCCAGGCGCGAAGGCAAGAGCTCCCACTCGGGTGGTGAGTCGTCGTCGCGGACCGGACGAAAGCCGAGCTCGCGCAGGCGAAGGCGCGACGTCTCCTCCGCCGCGAGATCGCGCACGATCAGGCGGCGCTCCTCGGGTCGACAGAGCGAATGCCCGCGCTCGCCCTCCTCGATCGTCGTGCCGCCGTAATCAAAGCTCAGCTCGACCGGCAAGCGCGGCTCACGACGGTGATCGGAGATCGGCGCGTGCACGCGAAGCTGCGGCTTGGGCGCCATGCGCACCTCTTCGAGCGCAAGCTCACCCGGAAGCGCGATCTCGGGCAGCGTCGGCAGCCGATGCAGCTCGGAGAGAAACTCGAGCGCTTCCTCTCGCTTGATCGTGAGCTCGGCCCCGGTGCGCAGATGCGAGATCCAGGGATACTGATCCGCCGCCTCGATCCTCGCGACGGTCGCGCCATGAAAGAGGATCCCGGTCGGATGGATGCACGAAGGCTCCTTGAGCTCCATCGACTCCTCGCCGCGAACGAGGCTGGCGTCGAGGCGGAACGCCTCCTCCG
>CAZZAH010000835.1:0-1791 GCA_964652115.1 uncultured bacterium
GAGCCGCTCTCCCATCTTGGCCAGGCCGGTCATGAAGGTGCTCTCGACGCCAACCCCGAGGGGCGGCGGCGGCTCGACCTCGTGCTCGCCGACGTTGAGCACATCGGAGACCGCATCGACCACCAGCCCGACCACGCGACGGCCCAGGTTCACCACGATGATGACGGTGAACTTGGTGTACGCCTCTTCGGCCATTCCGAACCGAGCGCGCAGGTCGACCACCGGAACGATGGTGCCGCGAAGGTTGATGACGCCACGCACGTAGTGCGGCGCGCTCGGAATCGGCGTGATCGCCGAGTAGCCCTTGATCTCCTGCACCTTCAAGATCTCGATCCCGTATTCCTCGGCCCCGATGGTGAAGGTGAGGAATTGCTCCCCTTCCACCGCCTGACCGATCACCTGCTCATTCATCGCCTACCTCCCGCGTGTGCCGATCACGCTTCGACCGCGGCCGTCGTCGCGGTGGCCCGTTCCTGCTCTTGCGCGAGCGACACCCGCGCCAACTCGGGCGCGTCGAGGATCAAGGCCACCCGCCCATCTCCAAGAATCGTCGCGCCCATGACTCCGTCCACTCGCCGGTACTGCTGCTCCAAGCTCTTCACCACGAACTGCGATTGCCCCATGAGCTCGTCGACCAGAAGGCCGAGGCTCCGCCCTTCGCTCGCGATCACCAGGACGAGCCCGTTCGCCGGATCGGTGACCGAGTCCTCGATCCGGAAGAGTCGATGCAGGCGCACGAGCGGAAGCGGCTCGCCTCGCACCAGCACGATCTCTCCTTGCCCGAAGACCGACTTGAGCTCGGTGCGGGAGGGCCGGAACGATTCGCGAATCGCGAGGAGCGGCATGATGAAGGTCTGCCCGCCGACACGAAGCGCGAGCCCATCGAGGATCGCCAAGGTGAGCGGCAGGCGAATGCGGATGGTCGTTCCCCTGCCCGGCTTGCTCACGATGCCGACGCTGCCGTTGAGCGCGTCGACGTTCTGCCGTACGACATCGAGGCCGACGCCGCGGCCCGAGACATCGGTCACGGTGCGGGCGGTGGAGAAACCGGGCGCCATGATCAACGCCTGCACCTGCTCGTCGCTCATCGCTTCGTCCGCGCGCAGCAGTCCGCGTTCGATCGCGCGTTCGCGGATGCGCGCCACCTCGAGGCCGCGGCCGTCATCCGACACCTCGACCACCACGCTCCCGCCTTCGTGATAAGCCGCGAGCTTGAGGTGTCCGTGCGCCGGCTTTCCGACGCGAAGGCGTTCCTCCGGCGGCTCGATCCCGTGGTCGATCGAGTTCCGCACCAGGTGAAGGATCGGATCGCCGAGCTTCTCGATGACCCCCTTGTCGAGCTCCGTCTCCTCGCCGATGACCTCGAGCTCGACCTCGCGTCCGCAGTGCTCCGCCAGATCGCGCACCAGGCGCGGGAAGCGATTGAAGACCATCGCCACCGGCAGCATGCGCACCGCGAGGACGCGCGCTTGAAGGTCCTGCGTGTTTCTCGCCATCGCGTCGATCGCCGCACGAAGCTCACCCAGTCGCTTGGCGGAGAAGCCTTCGATGACGTCGCTCACCATCGCCTGCGCGATGACGAGCTCGCCGACCAGGTTGATCAGCTCATCCACCTTCTCGGTCGCGACGCGGATGGAGGTTTCGGTCGCGGCGCGTCGCTCGAGCGTGACCGGCACCTCGGATTCACCCGAACGATCGATCACAGGCTCGATCCCAACCTCGCTCATGTCCTCGTCGAAGGTTAAGATCTCGCGGATCGCCTCCGCGCCTTCGGTGACGAGGTGCGCGCCG
>CAZZAH010000836.1:0-1786 GCA_964652115.1 uncultured bacterium
CCTCTATCGTTGCTTCGAAGGGCGCGTGCGAAGGAGGGCGCGGGGCGGATGATGCGGGAACGCGAGATGCCCGCGATTACGCGGTGCGCGCGACTTCAGCTGAGAGCCAGCAAGCGCGCGAATGCCGCAGGCCTCACCGGGGCGATGTTCACTCGGCAGACGGCGTTGCTGTGGCCGATGCTGACGCTTCTTTTCGCGTCGGCCGCGTTCGCGGAGCGGACGCCTTCGCCCGAGCTTCGCTTCAAGATCACGCTCGCGCCCGACTCGATCACGGTCGGCGATCCCATTCTGGCCAAGATCGAAGCCGAGGCGCCGAATGGTGCTTCGCTGCTTCTGCCGCAGTTTGCCGACAGCGTCGGTCCTTTCACCGTTCTCTCCGCCGATCCGATCGTGCGAGCGAACAAGAGGGAGCGCGCGCTTCTGACCCAGGAGGCCAAGCTCACCCTCTTCTCTCCGGGAACGGTGGAGTTTCCGGCCTTGCCGCTCCTCTGGGTGCGTGCCGATGGCGAAACTCTTTCGGCGTCCTCGACCCCCTCGCGCGTGCGTGTCGGCAGCCTGCTTGAGCCGGAGCTGGCGAAGCAGGCCAAGACAGGCAAGCCGGCCACGCCCGACGCGTCGTTTCTGCGCGGGGTCAAGGGGGTCGTGTCGCTCGGCCGACCGACCTGGTGGATCTGGGCCGCGGGCGCCGCGCTGCTCGCGTTGATCGGCTTCCTGGTCTGGCGGCGCTTCGGTCGTCGAACCTTGGCGGCGATCGCGCCCCCGCCTCCGCCGCCGGTTGCTCCGGAGGTCGCGTTCGAGAAGGGGCTCGACGCGCTCCTCGCGGGAGGCTTCCTCGATCGCGGCGAGCTGAAGGAGTTCTACGTCGAGCTCTCGCGTCTCCTCCGCGTGTTCCTCGAGGATCGCTTCCACTGGACAGCGGTGGAAGGGACGCGCCTCGAGATCCTGGAGGCGGCGGAGCGAGCCGGCTTCACCAAAGGAGACCAGGATTGGCTCGGCACCTGGCTTCTCGCGGGGGACATGGTGAAGTTCGCGCGTGGCGAGCGGCTCTTGACCGAGGCGCGAGAGGACGCGGAGTCCTCACGCGCGTGGGTCAGGCGCATCGTGAGAGAGGCGCTCGATCGTGATCGCGCGCCTCGCGTCGGGGAGACGGCCCCGGTGAGCGAGGCGCCCGCGCCGCCGCTGCCGACGGAGGTGCCGCGATGAGCTTCGCCTATCCGTGGCTCCTCCTCCTCCTGCCGCTCCCGCTTCTCCTCTTCTGGATGCGCGCGCGGATGGAGCGCCGACGAGTGACCGCGGTGCAGTGGTCGCACCTCGAACCGCACCATCTGAGGGCGACCCGAAGAACGCGGCTCGCGCCGATCCTTCCTTGGCTTCGCGTGCTTGCTCTGCTTTGCCTGATCGTGGCGCTGGCGAGACCGCGCTTCGGCGAGCGCGAGGTCGAGGTGACGACTGAGGGGGTCGACATCGTCCTCGCGATCGACATCTCGGGCTCGATGAAGGCGGAGGACTTTCAACCGCACAATCGCCTCTACGTCGTGAAGGAAGCGGCGCAAGCCTTCATCGATGGCCGGCACAACGACCGCATCGGCCTCGTCGTCTTCGCGTCGAACAGCTTCACGCAATGCCCGCTCACCACCGACCACGAGGTCCTCAAGCGGCTCCTGGAGGACGTCGACTTCGGCGACGTCAAGGACGGCACCGCGATCGGAATGGGGATCGTGAACGGCGTCAATCGCCTGAAGGACGTGCCGGGGAAGAGCAAGCTGATCGTGCTCCTGACCGACGG
>CAZZAH010000837.1:0-1782 GCA_964652115.1 uncultured bacterium
CCTCCAGCTTCGGCAGCCAGCTCGTCAACGCATTCGCCTCGGCGAGCGCCGTCGCTTGAGCGACCGCCGCGAACGCTTCATCCAACTCGACGCACGCGGCGCGGTGGCTCGCGAGGATGCCGAGGGTGCTCACCGCGCTTTCCGGCAGCTCCGCCTCCTGATAGCGGAGCGCGAGCTCCTCCAGCAGTCCGGTCGCCTCGGCGGCGTCGCGCCTCGACTCGGGCGATGCCGCAGTCAACTTGGCACGATCCGCGAGCAACGACGCAAGCGCACGCCGCGTGAGGAGAAGCTGCATGATGTCGGGGGTCTCGCAGAGGAGATCCACCGCGCGCCTCGCCACGGCGATCGCTTCATCGACTCGCCCCAACTCCCCCATCGCGAGGGCCAGGGTGCGGAGCGCAGCGCCGCACTCGGCGAATTCACGGACCTGGAAACAGAACTGGGCGGCCTCGATTGCAAGCGCCGCCGCACGTTCTGCGCGGCCGCGAGCGAGAGAGAGATCAGCCTGCCGCCGACGTACCTCCGCAACGATGTCGCCTTCCGGCGCGCAACGCTGGCCGATCTCGGACGCCTCTCCAAGGAGCTGCTCCGCGCGAGAGAGCTCGCCTTGCTGGATTGCCTGCTCCCCGAGGAATTCGAGCGCCAGTGCCCACTCACGCATGTACCCGTTCGAGCGTGCGAGCTCCAAGGCCTCCTTGTAGTGCATCGAGGCCACGCGACCCTGTTGCGTGCGAAGCTTCAGATTCCCGAGCGCGATCAACGCGCGGGTCTGTCCGAGGAGATTCCCCATCTCCCGGAAGATCGAGAGTGCCTGGGCGAGTCGCTGCTGCGCGAGGCCCCACTCCCCCGTCTTCGAGTGGAGGATTCCCAGGTTTACGCAGTGGCTGGCAACGAACGCGTACCGCCCGGACTCCTCGCTGACTGAAAGTCCGCGGGTCAGATACTCGCGTCCTTCCCTCCACCGAGACCCCTTGCTCAAACTCACGCCCAGAGAATTGAGGGCTTTGGCGATTCCATCTCGGTTGTCGATACGGCGGAAGGTGAACAGCGCGCTCTCGTAGAGGTCCGAGGCGCGAGAATGCTGGCCGAGCCGGAACGCGATTACGCCGAGAGCGAGCTCGATCGTCCCGATCTCTTGATTCTCGCTCGTGCCTCGGAAGACTTCGTACGCTGCCTCGCAGTGAACCCTCGCGCTGGGATAGCGAGCGAGGGAACTCTCGATCATCCCCAGGCGCGCGAGGATGCGGGCCTTCGTAGTAGCGCCCACCGAATCGCCTACGGCCGACAGAAGCAGCTCGAGCGCCTGAGTCGCCTCCACCTGATGACCCCGGCGCCGCATGCATTCGGCGATCCTCAGTTCAACGGCGACTCGCGATTCGGCGTCATCTTGCGTTGCGGCGGCGAGGATTCCCCGAGCGCGCTCAAAGTACTCAAGGGCAGCAGCCACATTCTCGGCGGCCAAGTGAACGTCGCCAAGTTCGACCGCCCGCTCCCAGGAGGTCTCGGACTGTTCGCGCGAGCGCACCCCTGCCTGCACCGAGATGGAGGGGGGAGCTGCCATCCGCGCTAGTTGCCGGCGGTCGTCCATCGCACGCCCTCGCCCACCGACCTAATGATTCAGAAACGCAGAAAAGAACGCCATGACGTTTCGGAGTACACGAAAATCAAGGTCATCCGGATCGCCATCAGGAGGCGTTCCGCCACCGCCATGGTCAGGGCCAGAACCGCCCGTCCCGCCACCAGGTCCACCGAACGTGTCCCTGGGAGCCCGGTAGAACCCGC
>CAZZAH010000838.1:0-1776 GCA_964652115.1 uncultured bacterium
TCGCGTCGACACGGAGAGGCAGCGCGCCTCGAGCGGCGCGAGGCACTGGAGGAAGCCGGTGTAGCAGCTTCGCTCGACCACGACCGGCGCGCCCGGCTCGAGCAGAAGCCGCGTGATCAGCGACATCCCCTGCTGCGCGCCCGCGGTCAGGAAGATCTGCTCCGGCCCGCAGTCGACGCCGCGTTGCTTCATCAGGTGAGCGATGAAGCCGCGCAGCTCCTCGATCGGCGGCGCGTACTGAAGCATGCGGGGCTCGGACTCGAAGAGCGCGGCGAAGGCGCGTGCGAGAGCGGCGGTGGGGAAGTGATCCATCGCCGGAAGCCCGAGCGCCAGGGAGATCACGTCAGGGCGCGCGGTCTCGACCAGCATCTCCTCGAGCGCGGAACGCTCGAGCGAATCGGTCCAGTGCGCGAGACGAGGGCCGTTCATGTCGGTCATGCTAGAGATTGCCGCGCGCCGCCTGCGCGCGCTCCACCGCCTCAAAGAGTGCGCGAACGTTGCCCGCGCCGAAGCCGCGCGCGCCCTTTCGCTCGATCACCTCGAGGAAGCTGGTCGGGCGGCCGGTGACCGGGCGGCTGAAGACCTGAAGCAGATAGCCCCAGGCATCGCGGTCGGCGAGCACGTGATTTTCGCGAAGCGCTTCCAGGCTCTCATCCATCGCGCCGAGTCGCGCGGGGAGAAGGTCGTAGTAGGCGGTGGGCGTGTCGAGGAGGCCGATGCCCCCTTCGCGCCAGTGTCGCACCGAGGCGAGGATGTCGTCCGAGCGAAAGGCGAGATGCTGCGCCCCCGCGCCGTGGTGGTATTCGAGGAACTCCTCGATCTGCGATTTGCCGCGGCCGGGCGCGGGCTCCATCAAGGGCAAGAGGATCGATCGGCTCTCGCTTCCGACCACCTTGGAGTTCATCGCGCTGCGCTCGGTCACGATGTCCTCGTGGTGCACCTCGGCGAATCCGAAGGCGCGCGAGTAGAACTCCATCCATCGCTCGAGCGAGCCGGGTGGAACACAACAGGCGACGTGGTCGATCGCGACCAGATGCGCGCCGCCGGTGGTCGCGCGAGGCGGTGCGGCAACGCGCGACGCGCGGTAACCCGGCAGGAACGCGCCCGCGTAGTCGCGCCGCTCGATCAGAGAGTGGACCGTGTCGCCGAAGGTGCCGATGACGGCGCGGCATACCTCGCCGAAGTCGTCGCGCAGAACGAGGGGTTCCTGCAGCGGCGTCGCGCCCGCGGCCACGCAGCGCTCGAAGGCCGCGCCGGCATCGTCCACCTCGATCGCGAGGTCGCGGATGGCGTCGCCATGCTGCCGCACATGCTCCGCGATCCGGCCGTCGGTCGCGAGCGGGTTGGTGAACACCATGCGGATCGCGCCCTGCTCGACCACGAAGGACTGTCGATCGCGCGCGCCGGTCTCCAGCCCCGCTTCCGCCAGCCGCGCGAAGCCGAGCGCGCGCTCGAAGAAGTAGGCCGCGCTGAAGGCGTTTCCAACATAGAGCTCGATGTGGTCCAGGCCGCGAAACATGCTTCCTCCGCTGCTCAATCCAAGATGTCGCGCTCGATCAGCTCGGCGATGGCCCATGCACCGTCGCCGCGCAGGATCGAGTGATGCGAGCCGGGCACCCACTCGACCCTGAGCCCGTTCGAGAGGAATCGTCGCCAGCCGAGCTCCGCGTCCCGTCCTTCGCCCGCGATCGACTCGCTGCCGCGGAGGAGGAGCGCGTCGCCCTCGTAGGCCTCAGGCGCGTAGCCGCGCGCGGCCGCCGCTCCCTCCCGAATCGT
>CAZZAH010000839.1:0-1776 GCA_964652115.1 uncultured bacterium
GATGGGCCGGTCGGCCAACGGCGCCAGGCCGACTCGATCCAGGGCCGCCTCGACCGCGACACCATCCTCCGGACGATCCCGCAGGCGCTCGCGGAGGAAGGGGTACCGCCCGAGCGCCACCATCTCCCGCACGCTCCAGTCGAAGGGGGTCTCGGAGCGCTGGGGCACCCAGGCGAGCCGCCGCGCGCGTTCCGGAATCGACAACCCGGCGAGATTGTGTCCACTAACTTCGACAGTTCCGGAGCTCGGCCGCTCCAGCCCCGCGAGGATGCGAAGGAGGGTCGACTTCCCCGCGCCGTTGGGACCGAGCAGCCCGACAAACTCGGCTCGCTGGAGCTCCAAGCGGCTGACCTCGAGGAAGCTAGCGCCGTCGTAGCCAAAGCGCAGGTCTCGGGCCAAGAGGGGCGGCCGCCCCAATGCGCCGCCGTCTGTGGGAGGCCTGTTCGGCCCGCTTTTGTCGCCGATAGTTAACATCAGGATTGCCGCTCCGGCCGGCCGCCCCCTAGACTTGGACCACGATGAACAGCTCGGACAGACGCCTGCCGTTCGATCGCAGAGTGAAGCCGACCCCTCCGGTCAGCCGCTACTTGTTGTTCCGTGGTCGGCGCCGCGCGGTCCGGCGGCTCGAAGACCCCCAGGCGATCTACGTGGACCGGATCGGGACCGGCGTCGGGCTGGCGTTGATCTCGATCTTCCTGTTCCACTGCCTGGACGCCTTCTTCACCCTACTCCATCTGGGTCGCGGGGGGACGGAGCTCAACCCGCTGATGCGCGCGGCCTTGGGCTATGGCGTCGGGACCTTCTTGACGGTCAAGCTCGCGACCGCGGGGGCGGGGCTGGTCTTCCTCGGGCTGCACAAGAACTTCCCGTACGTCCAGCGAGGGATCACCGTCCTGTTCCTTATCTATGGGGCGCTGGTCGGGTACCACTGCTACCTGATCACGCAGTCGTGATCCGAGTCGGGCTTGATCCGAGCGGAGCCTGATCCGAGTGGATGTTGGGGGCGCCACGCCGTAGCCCTACGGCAAAAACCACCTGGCGCCCCAACTACCCACCGAGCTCAAGTCGACCACGATCAGCGACTGAAGTCGACCTTCGGCGCGGTCTCGGCGCCTGCCGTCGCCTCGAAGAGCTTCGCTTCCTTGAAGCCCATCGCGCCGGCAAAGAGGACGGTCGGGAAGCTCTTCACCTTCACGTTGTAGACCTTGGCCGTCTGGTTGTAGCGGCCGCGCTCGACCGAGATCCTGTTCTCCGTGCCGGCGAGCTCATCCTGCAGCTGGATGAAGCCCTGGTTCGCCTTGAGGTCCGGGTAGTTCTCCACCACGACCAACAGGCGCGAGAGGGCGCCGGACAGCTCGTTGTTCGCGGTGATCTTCTCGTCGACCGAGCCGGCGCTGCCGACGTGCGCGCGCGCGTTGGTTACCGCCTCGAGCGTCTCGCGCTCGTGCGAGGCGTAGCCCTTCACCGTCTCGACCAGGTTGGGGATCAGATCGAAACGGCGTTGCAGCACGTTCTCGACCTGCGACCAGGCGGTCTTCACCTCTTGGTCCTCACGAACCAGACCGTTGTATTGACCGCTTATCCAGCCGCCCACGATGAGGAGCAACCCGAGCACGACGATCAGCGGCAGAAACTTCTTCATCTTCGTCCCTTTCCTTGTGGAAGCGATCAGGCCCAGTGGTCGGTTTCGAGCGTCAGCCGCTCGATGGCTGCCAGAAGCTCCGCGTAATCGCTTTTGAGCTGCTCGGCTGAGCTTGGTTTCTTGCTCGCGCGTTG
>CAZZAH010000840.1:0-1776 GCA_964652115.1 uncultured bacterium
GTCGCAGCGATAACCCAGATTTGCTCCGTGCCGCCCCGGTCGGACATGAACGCGATCTTCGTTCCATCAGGAGACCAGCTCGGGAAGTCGTTCTCCGAAGCGTGAAGCACGAGTGGCTCCGCGGTTCCTCCCTCGGCCGAGACGAGGAGGAGATCGCTGACCCACGGCGAGTCGGAGCGGACCAGCGCATACGCGATCCGATTCCCGTCGGGAGACCATGCGGGCGCATAGACGAACCCCGCCTGGCCGTGCGCGACCACGAGCCGTGGGAATGATCCGGCCACCGCAGGCGCGACGTAGAGCCCCTGTCGGTATTGGGGCGCCATCGCTCCCGTGAACGCTACCGAGGTCCCGTCCGGCGACCACGACGGGCGCTGAAAGTAGAGGTCGGTTTCGGTGAGCTGAATCGCGTCTCCGCCCGCCGAAGGGATCATGTAGACCTCGGCGTTTCCGCGCGAGAACCAGTCGGCGCTGAACGCGATCGACGCGCCGTCCGCCGACCAGTCGGGACACTCGACGCCGAAGACGTCGGCGGTTAGGAAGGTCAGCTGCGTCACGCGCGCGACGCCGGCGAGCACGTCGTTCGAGACCTCGGACCAGTTGTTCGACGCGTCGCGCGCACGCAGCGCGAAGTGGCGCGAGGTGCCGGGCAGGAGGCCCGTCGTTATGAACGACTCGCTCGCTCCGGCGACGGCGGGCAAGCGCAATCCGACGACTAGAGTCGCCGCCTCCCAATTCGCGTCGGTGATCAACGACTCGGAGAAGCGAAGCTCGTACGCGGCTGCTTGACCGAGCGCGCCGTCGCCCCCGGGCGCGGTCCACGACAACGCGACGGTATCCTCGGATGCGCTGACGAGCGCGAGGTCGCCGACGCGCGAGGGCGCCACCGTATCGACAAGCGCCACGGTGACCACGTTCGAGAGCGCCGAGCGATTCCCCACCTCATCCGCCGACTCGAGCGCGAAGGACCAGCTTCCGAGCGCGAGCCCGGAAACGGAGTCTGCCTCGGCGTGCCCCGCGTCACCCGGAGTCGGCACGCTCGCGACCGGCGTCGCCGCGCCCCACGTCGCCGCGGTGATCGGCGTCCGCGAATAGCGGAGATCGTAGAGCGTCGCGCGTCCTGTCGCTCCGTCGTCCCCCGGAGCCGACCAATGAAGGATCACGTCGCGCGCGGCGGTCACCTCGGCACTGAGCGAGACGGCGGCAGGCGGCGTCGTGTCGGTCGTGATCGGCTTCCTGTCGGGCCCGTTGGAACAGCCGGCGAACGCCAGCACGAGGCAGAAGAGGGCGGTGGAGATCTTCATCGCGGCTCCCCTCAGGCAAGCGCCGACCCCGGTCGACGCCGCGCGGGCGACGGTAGCACAGCGATCAAGCGCGGAGACGCATCGATCAGGCGGAGCGTGACCCTCTTGCCCGCTCCGTCGTAAGATGCCCGCGCTTTCCATTCGTACGAGGTCGACAAGGAGTGTGCATGCCGCAAGGATCGCGACGCGCCGCGGGACCCAAGACGCCGAAGAAGACCACGCATCCGCTCTGCGTCTTCTCGGGCTCGGCCAACCGGCCCTTGGCGGAGGCGATCGTGCGCGAGCTCAAGGCGCGGCTCGGTGTCTGCCACACGACACAGCTGCCCGACTCGGAAACGCACGTCATCATCGACGACTCGGTGCGAGGCGACGATGTCTTCCTCATCCAGCCGTGCGGCGCGCCGGTCAACGATCACCTGATGGAGCTCCTGCTCTACGTCGATGCCTTTCGTCGCGCGTCGGCGCACTCGAT